>CAIMZS010000327.1 GCA_903846015.1 uncultured Anaerolineae bacterium
CAATGGCTGACCGACTTGCCATCCCTGTTGGCTGAGGCTGCCAATAAATGGCATCTGACTCTGGGCCCGGCACTGCCACTCTCGTACAACTACGTAACGATGGCAAAGCGCAGCGATGGTCTCGATGTGGTGCTAAAAATCGGGGTTATGAACCAGGAAGTCGAGAGCGAGCTCACAGCTTTACGTTATTTTGCGGGCGAAGCCTGTGTACACTTGCTGGAAGCTGACGATGAAAAATGTATGTTTCTGCTGGAACAGCTCAAACCGGGCGAAATGCTGGCAAGCGTAAAAGATGATGAAAAGCGAACGCATATCGCTTGCGATATCATGACTGAGTTATGGCGCCCGGCACCCGACGATGCGTCATTGATTCGGTTAACCGATTGGTTTACGGCTTATTCAAAACTGCGAACAAGATTTGATGGAACCAGTGGGCCAATACCAAAAGCGCTTTTTGAAAGAGCAGAAGAACTTATCTCCAAATTGTTTGCCCAGGCAGGTCCATCGTTTCTGATCCATGGAGATCTCAACCACTTCAACATCTTATCATCCGGGAGCCGTTGGCTGGCAATTGACCCCAAGGGCGTAATTGGCCCGCCAGAATTTGAATGTGGGCCGCTGCTGATCAATCCCTGGCCCTATCTGGCATATCAGCACGATGCGATAAAAATAACCAGGCGGCGAATGGATATTTTCAACGAAAGGCTTGGGTTCCCCCGTGAACTGACCCGTGACTGGGGATTCTGTCATGCCATCCTTTCAGTCTGCTGGGATTTGGCAGAGGATGGCACTGGCGGAGAATATTCACTGGCTTGCGCTGAAATCATCTGGCGGGCAGGAAATTAATATTTCAGGCCGACGACATCCGAATCCGCGAGCATAATATCGGCAAATTTGGTATGCTGGGCAAGTGCACCGCGCAATTCCCAAACCCCTTCCAACCTGTCTTCACCTACTTTCATCCGCCTCCGGCGGATGATTTTTAGTTTGCAAGCAGCCATGACAGCTTCCATTTGTTCCAATTTTTTATCAGTGGCGTTATAGGTAACTTCATAAGTGCGGATCTCGCGACCCCAAACATCCACCAGCCGGTCAATCTGCGCAAACACCCTCAGAACCAGGAACACAACCAGGCCAGCCGCGGATGCCAGCCAATATTCGCCCAGGCCAATAGCCATTCCAAGCGCTGCAGCAACCCAGATGGACGATGCCGTCGTCAGACCCTTTACTCGACCTTCGGAAAACATAATCGAACCAGCACCCAGAAAACCTACACCGGTCACAATATTCGCAATCACACGATCATCCTTAAATTCAAGCGAGAGCATTGTAAACAGCGTGGCGCCCACTGTAATCAGGGTGATGGTGCGCAGCCCGGCAGCCTTGGCATGCATTTCACGCTCAAGGCCAATCAGACCCCCAATGACAACAGCCATCAACAACTTGAATAAATCATCCTGCGATACCGGTATATTGAAGTACATTGCAATCCTTTCAGCTTTACCGAATAAGAAAAACAGTTATCACGTTATTTCACTGCAATAGAGTATTGCGCTTCTTCGCGAGTGAAGCGCGTAGTGCCGCTCACAACCAGGACAGCAGCATCTCCACTTTCAAGCGCAAGCGGGATGTCAGCCGTTTGATCGGCAGTCATTTGGATATTTTGGACAGTGACACCGCTATTGTTGACTATGATCAATTCCAACCGGTAAGTCTGCGGCAGAATATTTTCCACACGCACAAACCCGCTGGCCTGCCAACCTCCATCATTCGTCTCAAAATCTGTACTGTAGTTTACCGCCGGAACAGAGATATCGTCGATCATCAAGCCATCACCGTTGACAGCAGCATCCGTAATATATTCAAAACGTATCTGGACTTTTTGACCCGCAAACGCGGAGAGATCCAGCGATTCATTGATCCAGCCAGCCTGATCACTGCCTCCGCTCATACCTGTGTAACCCCAGCCGTATGAATTTCCAGATGTATCCTTGTCCGTTCCAGAGGGGGTCTTCAAGATATTCCAGTGTTGGCCGTTATCTGTCGACGCTGTGACATAAACATAATCCCAGCCTTTTTCAAGATCATACCAGGTTTGATAGTTCATCGTCACCGGGGCTGAAACAGCGCTGAAATCAAATTCGCGCGTGAGGGTCATGTCCGACGTGTCGCCCTTATTCGACCAGAAGGCAAATTTTCCCGAATGCGCATCCACCGGCAGCAGTCCAGTCTGGGGTAAGCCGTCAAATCTCAGGTTATGCTGACCTGGGCAATTAATCTCAATATAATCAACGCCGTATTGATGTACAGTGAAGTTTTGAACTTCGGATGGACAGGAATTAATACTATCAGAAAAAGATGCCTGAGGCGCATCCGGATAGTTGTGATACGCGTAGCGCCCATCTCCTACCGACCCATTTTGCAAGATATTGGTGACAGCCCAATCAGCGAAAAAATCATCGGCAGTCACAACCCTGCCAGTAGTTTTATCGATGACATTACCTGTCTTCAGTGTATCGTCAATGCTCTCAAGGCCATTTAACGGGTTATGAACCAGGTTCTTTGTAATCCCATCGCCAAAACGGTCAAGAAAATAAGTCAGAAACAGAAAGCTGGCACCATAATGGGGGCCGTTAGAGCCAGGCTGAGTGCTCCAGTCATTTAATTGAACATCTGTATCAGCGATGTAGGCGGGATCATAGCCACCGTTTGGGTATTTATTCAGAAACATTGCAAGCACGGAGAAGCCTTCGTTCATCCAGAGGGTCTCATTGCGATCCTGATTGAAATGGATCATGTGTTGGAATTCATGCGCCAGCACACCATACGTAAGCTGCGAACCCAGATCAATACTGTCAGCATTAAAATTGAACATTTCATGCTCGTTGGAATATTTATGCGCCTGGATGGGATATTCATCAGCAGAAGAAAAATACCCAAGGATGATGCTGCCTAATCCACGTGACAGCAGGATATAGATGTGCGGATCATTATCAACGCCTGGACTCCACTCAGAACCAAAAAAAGTTCGATTGGTAGGATAAGTACTGGTTTCAAATGTGTCTGCCAGGGCTTGAAGCTGGCTCATATCGAAGTTTACGCCGTCTTCGACCCAAAAATAAACATGCTCAGTAGCATATTGCAACGAAGCCTGAACCTGAAAATTATGATTTTCATCCTGGTTGCTGACCCAAAAGGATCCCGTGTCACCAACGGTATACGGGCCTGACGGAACAACTGTTTCAAAACCACAGACAGCCCTTAATCGACAGGCCAGCTCATTCATGTCAGCAACAGGAACATCAGTCTTTTCGAGTGTATCCAGCGTATAAGTGGAAACCTGATCCGCAGGAATACGCTCGCTGACAATGGCAGTGGGCGTGGGCGTGGAGTTTTCAAAATTAAATTTAAAGGGTGTTCCATCCCCAACAAAGGGCGTCACCTGCGCCCTGAGGTAATATGCCCCGCCCAATCCACCGGCAAAAACGATAACGCAACAACAGCACAGCGCCAGAATGATCGCAATTACAATTCCAATGCTGGCAGTGACCATATTTTTATTTTGCATTTAGACTCTCCTGACAGCATAAATTCTACCTGATAAATGGGTGTTTTTATTACTAATACCTTTTCTACCTGCCAGGGACGATCACAGTACAGGCTCACTTAAATATCGAGGCTTGGGCGAGAATAACTTTACTGTCAATTTCTTAGTTATAAAGAAAAAAGCCTCGTTTCTGAAAACAGAAACCGAGGCTTTTAATCTGGATTTATTTGCGACTATCTGAAGATTATTTTATCATCAGCCACGTCAAGCACAACGACAGCTCCACCCACATATTTGCCACCAAGCAGTTCCACCGAGAGCGGGCTTTCCACGAATTTCTGGATGGCCCGGCGCAATGGTCGCGCCCCAAAAGCCGCGTCGTAGCCTTGTTTGGCCAGCCAGGTACGGGCAGCCGGACTGATCTCAAGTTTCACGCCGTATTCGTTCAAACGATCCTGTACTTCTTTGAGTTGAAGCACAACGATGCTTTCCATTTGTTCCACCGACAGGGGCGAGAACATGATCACATCATCAATACGGTTGAGGAATTCAGGCCGGAAGGCACCCTTAAGCGCTTTCTCAATCTTCTCATGAGCAGCGCGCTCCTCATCATCTGATTTTTGCTGCAAGAAACCAAGTGTGCCGCCCTTACGGACGTATTCAGTACCCAGGTTGCTGGTCATAATCAGCACCGTGTTACGGAAGTCGACCACATTACCCTGTCCATCCGTCATGCGACCATCATCCAATATCTGAAGCAGCGCATTCCACACTTCCGGATGGGCCTTTTCAATCTCATCAAATAACAGCACACGATATGGGCGGCGTCGAACTGCCTCGGTAAGCTGTCCACCTTCCTCATAACCAACATATCCTGGAGGTGCACCAAACAGGCGGCTGACTGTATGTTGTTCGCGATATTCGGACATGTCGATACGAACCAAAGCTTCTTCATCATCGAACATGAACCATGCCAACGCCTTCGCCAGTTCGGTCTTGCCAACGCCGCTGGGGCCAATAAAGATAAATGAGCCAATCGGACGGCTGGGATCTTTCAAGCCGGACCGGGCGCGCCGAATGGCATCCGAAATGGCATGAATGGCTTCGTCCTGACCGCTTATGCGCTCGTGCAAACGCGATTCCATTTGCAGCAGCTTGGTAGATTCAGTTTCCATCATCTGGCTGAGTGGGATACCGGTCCACTGGTGTACCACATCGGCGATGTCGTTAACATCCACAACTTCATCAATGTGGTTTTCTGCCTCCCATTTATCGCGTTTTTCTTTGTAGTCAGCGCTCAGACGCAAGCGCTCGGATTTCTTTTGTGCCGCGTGTTCATAATCACGAGCCAACCCGGCTTGCTCTTCTTCCGCTGTCATCCGGTCAATCTCGTTCTTCATGGTCTTTAACTCTGGAGGCATGGAATACAGCGCCACGCGCAGCTTTGCGGCAGCTTCGTCCATCAAGTCGATGGCCTTGTCGGGCAAACGCCGATCGGTCACATAGCGATCGGCCAGGCGTACAGCGGCAACCAGGGCTTCATCAGAATAACGCACCTTATGGTGCGCCTCGTAACGGTCACGCAAACCATGCAGCATCTTAATGGCATCATCGACACTCGGCTCCTCCACGTAAATTGGCGCAAAGCGTCGTTCGAGCGCGGCATCCTTTTCGATGTATTTATGAAACTCATCCAGCGTGGTAGCCCCAATACACTGCAATTCACCACGCGCCAGTGCCGGTTTGAGCATATTGGATGCATCCATTGCACCCTGGGCCGCGCCAGCGCCTACTACAGTGTGAAGCTCATCGATCATCATAATGATATCGCCCTGCGAACGCTGCACCTCTTCCATAACGGCTTTGAGACGTTCCTCAAATTCACCCCGGAAGCGGCTTCCAGCGATAAGTGAACCGAGATCAAGAGCGACAACTTTCTTGCCTGAGAGAATCTCAGGTACATCATTGTCGGCAATTTTTTGTGCCAGGCCCTCAACAATGGCAGTTTTACCTACCCCGGCCTCCCCAATCAGAACAGGATTATTCTTGGTTCGGCGGGAGAGAATCTGGATAAGACGCAAAATCTCTTTATCACGGCCAATAACCGGGTCCAGCTTGCCCTCACGAGCCAACTGCGTCAGGTCACGCGAATATTTTTCAAGAGTGCGGTAGCGCGACTCAGCCTGTGGATCTGTAACTCGCTGACCACCACGGATCTGTTGTATCGATTCAAATACACGATCGCGGGTGATCCCGGCGCTTTCAAGTATGCGTGAGGCAGGCGTATTACGTTCGGTCAAAATGGCCAAGAAAATGTGCTCGGTAGAGATGTACTCGTCCTTCAAACGGTTGGCTTCTTCGTTGGCCAGATCAATAATTCGCTTGACGCGCGGAGTGATAAAAATCTGCCCGGCCCCTCCACCAAAAATATTGGCCTTAGGGGTGGCGCGTAAAGCAGAATCCAACCGCTCAGAGAGCGTGGTTGCATTTACGTTCAGATGTTCCAGAATCTGTGGAACAACACCACCCGGCTGTTCTATTAACGCCAGAAGGATATGTTCTGTATCAATTTGATTGTGCCCATACCGCTGGATAATTTCAGCAGCGCGCTGGGCGGCTTCTTGCGCTCGTTCAGTAAATCGGTCAAATCGCATCATAAGCTTTAATCCTTTCGATCATATATGCCTTTGGCATTATAGCAAATGCTTCGTATTCAGTTTGAAAGAAGGGTGTAAGAAATACATATGAGTCTATTGTATATGCATTTTTCTTCCAGCGACAGATGAACACACAACCATTGAAAAAGAATATAATATACAAGATGACCGCAACATTGTTCGCTGCCACCAACCCATCCACAGGACGTATGCGGGCACTCAACGTGCTGCGCGACTTGCCATCTGTTGCCGACCTGATCGAATTGTGTTTTTCCTCCACGCTTGACCCGGAAGGGCGTTCTTACATCGACCAGATGCGGCGCAATGGATTGGATAAAAGCTTTCTCAATTGGGCCCCTCGCGTCATTGAAACAGTTTCGCTGCCTCTTTCGGGCTTTGTATGGGAAAGTAATGGCCGGGTGGTGGGAAATGTAAGCCTGATCCCATTTTTTAAGCGCGAACAAAAAATCTTCCTGATCGCCAATGTAGCGACTCACCCTGAATATCGCCGCCAGGGTATCGCGCGCCACCTGACGACTGCCGCCATGCAAAAGGCCCGCGAAAAACACGCCAGCGCGATCTGGCTGCATGTCCGCGATGACAATCCGGGCGCCATACAACTATACCGCGAACTGGGATTTGTAGAACGCTCACGACGAACAAGTTGGTACGCCCCGCCAGGAACAGCTTTACTGGATAGTCCACCCTCCAATATTCACGTCATGACGCGCCCAGCCCGGGATTGGAACGCCCAAAACAAGTGGCTATCGCGCTCCTATCCAGCTGAACTGGATTGGTATACCCACCAAAGTTGGAATATCTTAAAACCAGGGCTTTTTAACGCTATTTATCGAATCATGGCAGATATCAATACAATACAATGGTCCGCTTTGCAAGATGGCAGACTGCAGGGTATTTTGGCTTGCCAACGAACCGGGGGACGCTCTGACCAACTATGGGCGGCGCTGCCTGCCCACGGCAGCTCTGAAGCAATCACCCGATTGCTTTACCACTGCCGTCAGAGTATCTCACCAGCACGCGGTCTGACATTGGAATATCCGGTAGGAACGGTTGACGACGCCATCCGTTCGGCTGGATTGATGGCTCAGCGTACTTTAGCATGGATGGAAGCGCCGGGGGTTACAACTTATTAAATTACTCAACGTATAGTGTAATGATGACCATTTTTTGTTCACCCCCTTCGAACCGAAATGGAAACCGACACAGTATAGCAGGCATGAAAATCATAGCCTGAATCCGTCCAAAGGAGTATTCAATGACACGCTTTTTCCTTCGCTGGCTGATCAATGCAGTAGCGCTTTATGCAGCCGTGGCATATGTGCCCGGAATTAAACCTCAATCGGATAACTGGATTTCTTTTATTTGGCTGGCATTAATTTTTGGCCTGTTAAATGCACTTATCCGCCCTCTGCTCAAACTACTCGCCTTTCCGCTTATCATCCTGACGCTTGGGTTATTCACTCTGGTCATCAATACCGTCATGTTCTGGCTGGCCGGGATGATCGGCACATATTTCCAGGCTGGGTTCACAGTGGATGGATTCTTACCTGCCTTTCTGGGCGGCCTGGTGGTGACGGTGGTAAGCCTTATCCTGACCGCGATCTTTAAGGATGAGAAGAAAAAAAACAGAAAGTAACCTCTGAAAACACCCCCTAAAAGTAACAACCAAATTTCTTGCCGGGACAACGGAAACGAATTATCAACGGTACCAAAGCTTCATTAACCAGCCAGGCCGGGCAAACCCCCAGCGCTGCGAGATGCTTTTACCGCCCGCACACATGCCAGCGCAAAAACCTCAGCCGCAAAAGCACCCACCAGGCTAACGTCGGCTTTTTTCTGACCAGTAGCCATAGCGAAAATCGTATCGCCATCCAGCATCGTATGCGCAGGGCGAATGGCCCGCGCCAGGCCATCATGCGCCATTTGGGCCATTTTATTGGCCTGTGGCTTGGTCAACCTGGCATTAGTAGCCACCACCCCAATAACAGTATTGGAACGCATGGCAAAACCTTCAATCATGCGTCCGGAAAAAGTTTTCATTGCTGCAAGGGTATCTGCAAAGTAACCCATTGAACCCAGGGTAAGCGGCCCAAGTTTTGTGGAACGAGCCCCAGCAACAATCTGACCAGTCACAGGATCAACCACATCCCCATAAGCATTAACCGCAGCAATAGCGCCAACAATGATCCCGCCGCCGATATCAATGGAAGCGCTGCCAATTCCAGATTTCATCGCCCCGGCATTTCCGAATATCTTGCCCACCGAAGCGCCTGTGCCGGCGCCGGCATTGCCTTCAACAACAGGTTCAGTACTGGCCGCCGTTGCCGCCAGATAACCCATTTCTGCCGTTGGGCGAACATCGGCGCGCCCGAGAGCCAGATCAAATAGTATGGCAGCGGGGACAATGGGTACGCGGGCAACACCAACATCAAAACCAACCTTGTTTTCTTCAAGGTACTTCATCACCCCACCAGCAGAATCCAACCCAAAAGCAGAACCACCTGCCAGCACCACCGCGTGAACTCTTTCGATCAGGTTAATGGGATTGAGCAGGTCAGTTTCGCGGGTGCCTGGCGCACCACCACGTTGATCGACACCACCGATCGCACCTTTTCGACACAGAATAACAGTCACACCGGTCAAAGCCTCAAAATCCTGCGCCTGACCAACTTCGATACCGGGCACATCCGTAATGGAATTATTCATATTCAATCAAGTTGGGGTATTGCAGATAGGAAAAATCAGGGGCAAGTCTGAGACTTGCCCCTGAACAAAAAACCATACAGATAGGTTATTCCAGGGCGCGCACTAGTTCGATAAATTCATCCCATTCTTCTTTGAAGAAGTGGACGGTCACGTTACCGAGCTCGACATGGAAAGTGGTCTCACCATCAGGTTCTTCGGCCTTCCATACCAGGTAATTCTCGGTCTCAGCTAAAGTTTCGGTTGTAGGTTCAGGGCTTTTGGGCATTTTAATCTCCTTGAGTAATTTTATCCATTATATAGCACACAGACACCAAATTACAGGGCGAATTCACTTGAATTTTAATTTTGCGCGCACTAAAGTCAATTTTTCGCTTAATTGCCTGCGAATGGAAGGTGGTGGAGGCACTTCCTTCAACCCGGCCCACGGATCAAGATCAAAAAGCTTGCTGATGAAGTAACCACCCACCAATTGCAGTGTAGCCAGCATTGGCGCAGCAATGATGACTCCCAATATCCCAAGCAGATCCAGTGCCACAATAGCCGCCACCAGGACCGCGGCAGGATGGACTTTTAAAGCTGTTGCCATGATACGCGGCATAACAAAATTATCCACTATCATATCGATTGTCCATGAAAAGGCCACAACAATAAGCGCGTAAGCCCATGGCTCCAAGCCAAACAATTTAAAATCCTGAAAATAGGCTGTCAGGGCCAGGATAACCCACAAGATGAAAGGGCCAGCATACGGCACAAAACGCGCGACACCCGCCAACAGGGCCAGGCCAAGGGCATAGTTTAAACCCAGGAAAGAGAGTACAAGGGAATAGATCAAGGCAGCAAGGGCCATAACAATAAGCTGCCCACGCAAAAAAGCATTCCAAATCTGGGAAAGCTTTACACCCATGCGCTCCAGATCGTTATCATAACCTGGGATATGGATATGCAAAATTCCCTTCCACAGTCCATCACTCTCGATCAGTACAAAGTACGACACCAATAGAACAAATAACGTCCAGCCCATAACATTGGCAGCACCACCGGCAACAGTCCCAATCATCGTTCCGGTACGCCCAATCAACGGTTCGATACTGCCTATCAACTGTTGACCGATGACACCCAGGTCAATCTTGCGAAAATCCAATAAAAATGGGCCAATATTCACCTCGCGCCCAGAAATATTATTAAAAAGAGTCGGTATGTTGTTGATATTGCCCTGGATCAGGGTGATCATACTCTGAAACTGCTGCACAAGCCCAACACCACCAAGCGTCAATATAGCCAGCAAGAGCGCCACTACCACTAAATAAACTATACTGACAGATACTCTCCAGGGAAAGTGCAATTTTCTGGAGATAAAATCAGCAATTGGATTAAACAGGTAAGCCAGCAGGATCATAATGATCAACGGAGGCAATATACCTTGAAATTTGATCAACAAACCGGCAATGACCGCCACAAAGGTCAGGGCAACTATCAACTTGGTGGAAGAACCCCACTTTGGGGTATTTTCGATTGTGTTCATATCAGTCTCACTGTCGTTCAAATAGTCGCTTCTTGCCAGGCAAACTGGCGAAATGGATTACTTTATTATACATTTTTCCCGCTGTGACTGCTTGCGTAAATCAAGAAGTTTTTTAGAAAACATCGATCCTACGAACACCGTTACACCCACCATTAAAAAGCTCTAATCAGGCTCTCACAAACGTGAGAGTACAATTCGAGCTTGATTTTCCACCAACCCTTATAATACCTATCCTATGCGAAAAATATTCATCTCAATCCTGCTCATTTTTACTGCTTGCACCCGCCTTGTATCTTTCCCGGGCGGAACGCCACAAGCGAGCCCCGTTGCCAGCACAACCTTTAGCGTTGATATCCATCCTGATGGCCCTCGGTATGTGGGTGATCAGATCAGCTTCGAAGTCTTCAGCCCGACCCTTTTTGAGACCAGCCAAAAAACGATAAGCATCAGCTTTGCGGGAAAACCTCTGGCCGAAAAATCCTTTGAACAGCACGCCATTGGCCAACGAAAACAGGCTACATTTCCCTGGGTATGGAACACGAGTGGGCTTAGCGCGGGCGATTATACGTTGAACTTTGCACTACTACCCGATGGCATCCGCTGGGAAGAAAAAGTAACTCTACGTCCCGCCAGTGAGCTGCCTGCAGCGGAAAAAAATGCCCATTGGGAAACAACTGAGACCACCTGCTGCATCATCCACACCATCAGCGGGACCGATGCAGCCAATGACATCACCCCGTTAAAAGAGATGGTGGATGCCCAGGCCGCCGATGTGGAAAGCCGCATGGGCACGCATCTCACCGATAAGATTCCGATCACCTTTCTTCCACGCACCATCGGACACGGTGGTTTTACCAGCGATGCCATCTATGTGACTTACATGCATAAGAATTATGCAGGAGGAACAACCCTGCAGGTCACTCACCACGAGATGGTGCATTGGGTGGATGGCAAACTGGGCAGCGCGGGCTTTCGCCCAACCATTCTGCAAGAGGGCTTGGCAGTCTACCTGAGCAATGGACATTTCAAGGTGGAACCGATCGTGCCGCGCGGCGCAGCCATCCTGGAACTGGGTTGGTACATTCCTCTTAGCAAGTTGGCAGATTCATTTTACTTTTCACAACACGAGACCAGCTATACCGAAGCTGCTGCCCTTATCAGTTACATGGTGAAAACCTACGGATGGGAAAACTTTAACTCTTTTTACCGCGATATTCACCCCGCTCAGGATGGCTCTGATGCCAAAGCACTGGATAATGCCCTGCAAATTCATTTTTCAATTTCGCTGGACACATTGGAACAAAACTACCTGGCTTTCCTGCGCAATCAAACCGGTGACAATACCGCACAAACAGATATGCGCCTGACAGTAGCCTTTTACGATACTGTACGCCGGTATCAAATGAAATTAGATCCATCGGCCTATTTTCTCAACGCCTGGCTGCCCGATGCCCCCAGCATGCGCCAGCGCGGTATCGTGACAGATTTTTTACGCCATCCTGATACCGGTATCAACCGACAAATCGAAGCCCTGCTCGTCTCAGGAGATGCCAACCTGCGCAGCGGGAATTATCCACTGACCGAGGTATATATCCGAGCGGCGAACTTGTTACTGGACGTTTATGAACGGATTGACAGTCAAACATGGCGCGGAAAAAAATCACCCGTGCCCTAACGTTCCCGACTCTTCAGATTGCAACGATCCAAAATTGAATTTGGAAGCTTCTCTTTAACACAAAAATTGGCGATTATCTCGCCAATTTTTGTGTTCCCTTTTTTACTCTATCCAAGGGGTATTTAAGTTTTAGGGGGTGCAGGAGGCAGCCATTCCAATGGATTGCCAGAACGAGCATGGGGCGTTGTAAGCGTATATAAGGAAGCCCACACAGGAACACAGCAGGCACAAAACCACTACGCCTATGATGATCATCGGCACTTTAGAACCACTCTTGGCAGGCGCAGAGCCCATTGAGCCCGGACCGGAAGGAATCTGACCGGCATATACAGGCGGAGGCACAGGCTGAGAAAGCGGTTGCGAGCGGGGTGCCGGGGCAGATGATGGCGAAACGGCGGCTGGCCGGGGCATGGGCACGACTGGCGGATGTGCGGAGTTGGAAAGCATGGTGGCATTCGGATCAACTGTCACGACCGCTTCAAAAAGCAGGGTGATCTGCTCGCCAAGCGAGATGATTTCGCCTGACTGCAAAATATGCTGCCCAGTCAGACGCTGATTATTGACAAATGTCCCGTTGGTGGAACCCAAATCCGTAACAATAACCTTGCCACCTTGCAAAACAAACTGGGTGTGTTTGCGCGAAACCTCAGCATCATTGATGATGATGGCATTCCCTGCTTCGCGTCCAATCGTGAGGATATCACCTTCCAGAGGGAAAACCTTCCCCGGGGTTGGTCCGGAATGCATAACAAGTTGGTATTGAGCAGCCATTTTTCCTCCAAAGAAATGATGATTTTATCCGTGTTTTAGTGTAATGATTTTAGCCTTAAATGTCAAATACCAGTTTGTACTATTTCAAAACCAAAACTCTCAGCAAAAGCATGCAGGACTTCACGTTTGACCAAATCCATACCAGGGACAATGGGGAAAAAATGCGCCAGCGATGTGAGTGGATCGCCAACCAAACCACACGCAATGATACCCTCAAAATACTCCATTTTGGGATCAACATTCAGAGCAAAACCATGCCTCGTAACGCCATTGGCGTCAACCTTTACTCCGATGGATGCAATTTTGGCGAGTTTATTACGATCATGTCCTTCACAGCGAATCCAAACTCCCGTTTTACCGCTCACCTGGTATGCAGTCAATCCGAGCGCAAACAGCGCAGAAATGAGCAGCTTCTCCAACTTGCGAACATAACCAACGTGATCCTGATCAGGCAAACGCATAATCGGATAACCCACCAACTGCCCTGGCCCGTGATAGGTAATATCACCACCCCGGTCGACCCAGTACACCGAAACACCACGCTCTTCCAGAGTCTTCTGATCCCACAACAAGTTTTGCGCCTGACCACGCCGGCCAAAAGTGTAAGTATGCGGATGTTCAAGCAAGAGCAGCGTGGCAGGCCGATCTCCATGTGCAACTTCAGCCGCCAGCCTGTTTTGCAAATCCCAGGCAGCCTGGTAAGCAGTCAAACCAAGATCATCAACAAAACATATCATAAAATTTACGGGGCGCTTGAAAGCGCCCCGTAAATTTTACTCCCCAAAAACTCGTTGGTACAGATCAGATTCGAGCAGATGATTCGGGTCGGTGCGCTGCTTGAGAGACTTAAAACGCGCCACCGTTTCAAGGCCCAGGAAACTGAGGGCGGTTTGTTGTGATGTTTCACTGTTCTTCGCGAAATAAAAACGCCCGCCAGCCTCAACTACAATCTTGTCAAATTCCTGCAGCATGCCAAACATTCGCGCACGGTTTGCATTTGTCACCTTAAAATCCAGCGCCAATGAGAAACCGTCGACGGCATGCGAGAGCAGGAATTTATCGGGCCGGTGCCGCTTGGTCACACCCAGGTAGGATGGCATACCCCGTTTCTGCGATAGTAAAAGCAGCTCCATCCAGGCATCCAGGACAGTCTCCTTTGGAATAAAGGACTGGTATTGGATCAGCCCTCCCTTACCGTAAGCGCGTTCCCAATTTGGTACATAATCGAGCAAAAAGTGGAAGGCGGCGTGCGATTGGAGCTGGGTGCCCTCACGCAAACTGGCAACATACTTGGCCGTATTTACCAACCAGACGCCAGGGTTAATAAAAAAAGGCGCCATAAAAATATGGATAATCGACTTGGGAAAAATCCCAAACATCTTCGCCGGCAAAGTCTGATAATTCACCTGCATGGTTTTGCTGGGCTCGCTATCTTCACCTGCATGCAAATATTGTGCAGTGTGGATCTGACCACGCCCCATGCTTTTGCCGCCCACAGTGGCATCCAACCAACCAACAGTATAGTCATTCTTCGGGGCATCATCCAGAAGAGCATCAAGATGCGATTTCAGATCCGGAACAGGGTAGGCATGCACCTGCAATAAACCGGAGTACATTTTTTTCATCTTGAGTGTGATCGATATAAAGACACCCAACATACCCATGCCGCTGATCATCGCATAAAACAGATCACCATTTTTGGTTGGCGAACAGGTAACTTCGGCCCCGGTAGGCAGCAGAGCAGTAAACTCCTGGACATGTTCACCAATAGGCCCCATCCTGAAATTATTCTTACCGTGGATATTCATTCCCAGGCAACCACCCAGCGTGGTGGTCATTGTGCCCGAGACAACCGGAGGCCACCAACCATCAGGCAGGACAACCTTCCAAAGCTGCTCCAGGGTTACACCCGGCTCGGCAGTGATCACCCCGGTGGATGAGTTCCACTCCAGGATTTTATTCATTCCGGTCAGGTTTACGACAATGCCGGCGCTGTTTAGAGCGGCGTCATTGTATGAGCGGCCGGCTCCACGCAGGGTGACTTTTAAGCCGCTTTGTTTGGCAATCTTGAAAACAGCGTTGATCTCTTCCACATTGGTCGGTTGGTACAAATAAGAAGCCGCGTGAAGAGAATGACCAAAGTTTTCAAGGTAAATGAGACGTTCATACGGAAATCTTGCGGTAGTCATATTTTGCTAGAGAGCAGTTGTCGGGTTGGTTGTTGCTCGCTCTCTCTCCATTTCTTAGAAAGACAGGCGTCGGAATATCACGGATGGGATGTGTTTTATAATGATCATGATCAAGCCCCAGCGCCCAAGAGTATAGATGGTCTGTTTGCGCTTTTTGAGCGCCTTCAAAATATCATCAGCGGCCTGTTCTGGTGAGACAACCCAAAAAGTGCGCGGCGAGGATTTAAGCATATCGGTATTCATAAACCCGGGCTTGACGGTCAAAACATGCACTCCGAAGCGCGTCAGGCGATTGCGAAGAGCCTCAAGATAAGTATCAAGCGCAGCCTTGGATGCATTATAAGCAGGGTTTCCCACTCGCCCACGGTCACCCGCCACAGAAGAAATGGCGGCGATCTGCCCAGAGCGCAGAGATTGGAAAACCGGCGCAACAACATTAAACCAGGCCAGGGCACCCAGGGTATTGACCTGCATCGTTTTCAAATCTTTCTCAAATTCATAAGTAGTCGGGGTAGTGGGCAATA
This sequence comes from uncultured Anaerolineae bacterium, assembly GCA_903846015.1. GTDB lineage: Bacteria > Chloroflexota > Anaerolineae > Anaerolineales > Villigracilaceae > UBA5195. The sequence continues at coordinate 15,613 of CAIMZS010000327.1, forward strand.
AAACACCTGCAACATAGATAAATAAATCCAATCCTCCCAAATCAACCATCATCCTCTGAAGTAGGGATGGAACTTCCTGAAAAGCGGTTACATCGTGAATATAAGGCAGAGCCTGCCCATGACCCGCTGCATTAATCTCGGCACAGATTTTATCAAGCAGCACTGGATCGCGATCCACCAATGCCAGATAGTAACCCTCGCGGGCCAGGCGGCGAGCCAGCGCAGCGCCCAGCCCCTTTGCTGAACCAATTAAAACTGCGCGGCGGCGCGGCTGAAGCGGTGTTGCAATAAAAGATTTGACGGCACCTACAGGCATAGAATTGTTCTCCGTGGCAATTGATTGAAACCAAATTCATTTTAACATATTCTTGTGAACGTTTTCACGGAATAAAAGCGGCTCTACGGGATTTTCCGTGAAATCTGGCGTAATCACATGCAAAACGCGGAATTAACCTGAAAAATACGGTTTTATCCGCGTTTTTCCGCGATAGTCCCGGTTTCGGCACGAGGCATTTGTCCGCGTCCAATGTTTTTTTTACCACGCCAATTCCCAGAGAGCCATAAAAGCGGCGAAAGAAATCGCATTGTCCCATTACATCCGTGCCATGATAACCATCCTCCGGTTATAGTGTTAAACCTGCAAAGACTGGAATTTTTCGCAAGGATTTTTTATTACTCACTGGAGGATAAGATGCCAAAGAAAGTCAAACTGATCTTGAACCCGATGGCCGATATGGGCGCAGCATGGCGTGTTGCCAACGATTTAAGGCCAATCGTCAACGCTCACGGCGGCGCGGACTGGAGCGGAACCGTATACCCCACCCACGCGACTGAGCTCGCCAGGCAAGCAGCTCTGGACGGTTACGATTTAATCGTTGCAATGGGTGGGGATGGCACAGTCCACGAGGTCATCAATGGGCTGATGCAGATCCCGGCTGAGCAGCGCCCAGTCCTGGCAGTGGTACCGGTCGGTTCCGGAAATGACTTTGCCCATGCCATTGGCATCCCACTAAAGGCCGACCACGCCCTCTCACACGCACTGAACGCCGAGCCATCGCTGGTCGATATTGGCATGATGACAGACGAAAACGGGCGCAAAGAATACTTTGACAATACCGTCGGAATTGGTTTTGATGCCGTAGTCACCATCCGCTCGCACAAGCTGCCAATCGTGCGCGGTTTCCTGATGTATCTAACCGCGGTCATCCAAACAATCCTGCTAAACCATGATCCAGCCCTGATGAAAGTAACGGATGATAACGGCAAATGGGAAGAAGAAGCGCTGATGTTTACAGTCTGCAATGGTGACCGCGAGGGTGGCGGCTTCATGATCGCACCGGAAGCCAAAAATGACGATGGCATTTTAGACTTCGCCATGGTCACAAAATGCAGCCGCTTAACCATGTTCCGCCTGGTACCCGAATTCATGAAGGGCACGCATGCACGCTTTCCACAAATAAAAATGGGAGCAAGCAGAAACATCTCGATAAACGCCTCCCACCCAATGTATATTCACGCCGACGGCGAAATTTTCACCAGTTTCGGCAGCAATCTTAAGGGGATTACCTTCGAGATCCTGCCAAAAGCCTTGAAAGTAGTGCGAGGCTGATAGAATAAATCCATCCAAATATTCTGAGGCTGACCTACGCTTCAACCCATCACCATTTTCCTATCCAGAATTGCATTTACGCGTACAGCCACGCAACGCTTGTCCTTAATTGTTTAAGATGAAATCGTCAGGACCCTGAGTATATGCCCACCGAAGAGGAAGTTTACCGGCTGCATGCCGAACAATACGAACGCCTTATCCAGCGTGAAGATTATCATAACCATATTTTACGCATCGTAGAGGCGATCTGCCCGTTAAAAGGACTGGATGTCATCGACCTGGGCGCTGGCACAGGACGCGTCACCCGCATCCTGGCGCCGCGCGTGGGCACTATCCGTGCCTATGATTCTTCTGCGCACATGCTTTCCAAGGCACAATCTTCGCTGATGGCGCTGGGTCTGGGCAACTGGCAAACCGCTGTGGCCGATCACCGCAAGATACCAGCGGATGATGCCAGCGCAGACCTGGTCATCGCCGGGTGGAGTTTTTGTTACCTGGCGGTATGGGGCGGGGATACCTGGCGGGAAGAGCTGGAAGCTGGTTACCGCGAGATCATGCGTGTTTTACGTCCAGGCGGTTTCGTTATCTTGTTGGAAACAATGGGCACAGGCGCAGAATCCCCAAAACCTCCGGAACACTTGGCAGGTTATTATGCCTGGCTGGCTGAAAAAAAATTCAAAACAAGTTGGATACGAACAGATTATCGCTTTAAATCACTGGAAGAAGCTGCCGAGCTGACCAAATTTTTCTTTGGCAAAAAGCTGGGGCGAGAAGTGGAAGCAAAAAAGTGGATCATTCTACCGGAATGCACCGGGGTTTGGACACTAAAAAAATAAAACAAAAACATCAAGCTTGAGCTTGATGTTTTTGTTTTGAAATCAGTTACATGGGATTAAAAGCCAACGTTCTCTTTGACGATAACCACGGTAATACGACCTGGGGTTACCTCCCGATTAACGATCAACATCTTAAATATTCCAGTGTGCATGCCGTAAGCCTTCATGGCGCGCTCATCTTCCAGAGGGACGGTGTACTGCTCAATGCGTTTCATGCCTTCTTCGACGGTTGGCACAATCTTCTGTGAACCAACCACCCAGACAACCTTCGCAGCGCCTGCGCTGTAGGGACCAAGCTGACTGCCAGTTGCAGAAGCAATTAAAGCAACACCGGTTTCAGTCAGAGCATGCACGCTGCCAAGCACATATTCTGGTGTTGCTCCCAATTTTTGCATCTCGCGGCCCTGGGTGGTATAGTCAAGCTTGGATAATTTGACGCGGACAGAATCATAGCGCCCGGATTTATCAACATCATCGGTGATTCCAAGCACATTCAAGGTGGTTGAGCTGGAAATAAATACTTCCGCTCCGGCAGGAACAAGTTCAGCTACTTTCTGACGGGCTTCAACGTCATTCTCGACAACAATTGCATGCATTCCGTTGGCTTCCAGAGCCTCCACAGTGCGTTTAATTTGCTCATTCGAGGCAAGCCGGGCATAAATTACATCAGGTGCGAGGGTAGTTTCGATAGGTGTAGCCATAGTACGATATTTCTCCATTGAATTGTTTTAATTTGAATTGGAACGAGTCTGTTAAACGGTCCAACTATTGACTGGGCTCTTTAATCGTGATATCTTTGATACATACGTTGCTTACACAACAACTGTTGCCAAAGATATCATTTTTCCCTGCTACACGTCAACCACCAAAAAACAAATTCCGTTGTTTAAGCAACACAGGAGCAAATATGTCGCCTAACGAAGATGAAAAGCTGGATCCAAGGGTAAAACGTACCCGCCAGATGATCGAACAGGCTTTTATGACCCTTGTAATCGAGAAAGGTTTCCAGACCCTCAGTGTTCAGGATATCACCGAAAAAGCAGGCATCAATCGTGCCACTTTCTATGCTCATTTTCCGGATAAATATTCGCTGCTCGACCATGCCATCCAGCAATCCTTCAAACTGGAAATCGAAAAACGCATGCTGAACGCCTGTCACTTCAGCAACAGCAACTTAAGAGCTCTCATCATCACAGTCTGTGAATTTGTCGATGGGGCTCATGGGTATTGCGCGAAAACCGAACAGCAATTCCGATCACTGGTTGAAGCACAGGTACGCAGCCAAATACAGGGTCTTATCAGCCATTGGCTCGAAAATATGCCATCAAACGGAAATACACCGGTTTCACCAGAACGAACCGCAACCGCCGCCAGTTGGGCCATTTACGGACTGGCAACCGAATGGAGCCGCGCTAAACGTATGCCGCCGGTGGAACAATATGCCGACGAGGTACTGGGGTTGGTAGCTGCCAACCTGGGTATGTCTGTTGAGCTTGTATAAGCCTCGCCGCATGGTTAATTCTTCTCCCCAAAAAGGCAGCTAAATGAGCGGGTATCTTCTTTTGGAAGGTGGCGCAGAGTTCGGTGGGCAAATGAACCTGCCCGATCAAAAAGCTTTGGACCTGGCAGGTGGCTTAAACGCCCCGGTGCGTATCATCCCAACCGCTGCCGCGCCTGATAATAACGCGCTACGCGCCGGGCAAAACGGTGTGCGCTGGTTTAGGCATCTTGGGGCAACCGATGTTCAAGCGCTTAATTTAATAGATAAAATCAGCGCAAATAATCTGAGCCTGGCAGAAGACTTACGCAAAGCAAAACTGATCTATCTTTTGGGCGGATTCACCCATTATCTTGGGCAAACACTCAAAAACAGTATTTGTTGGGAAGCGGTTCTGGATGCCTTCAAAAACGGAGCCGTGATTGCTGGCAGCAGCGCGGGTGCGATGGTAATGTGTCAGCATTATTTCGATCCTGGCCAGGGTGATGTATTTGAAGGACTGAATCTTATTCCAAACTCACTGGTGTTACCGCACCACAACACTTTTGGAAAAGGCTGGGCAGCCCGCCTTTCATCCTTGCTGCCAGGTGTAACCTTGTTGGGCATTGACGAACGCACCGGTATGCTTTCCAGCAGAACCGGAAACCACACTGTAGTGGAATGGTCGATTCTGGGCGCTGGCAGTGTAACCATCTACCACGATGGAAAACGGGAACACATCCCCGCAGGAGAAAAATTCGTGCTGTAAAACAGCCTGCATTTTATTACCTTCCGATTCGGAAAATTAATAACAAAAAGTAGTCTGATAACCTGTTGTATAAAACCGAAAAAAAGGAGGATAATAGAGTTATGCGCTACAAAGGATTTTTCCCTATAATTTTGGGCAATCTTTTGCCGTAATATCAGCCGGGCCCGATGTGTGTCCAGCACACCCCTCGGGCTTTTTTATTTCAACCACCCCTGTGACAAAACAGGAATCCATTTCGAAGGAGAATGAATGCAGACACCCTGGGAATATCGTTATGCCCACCGCATGCAAAAGATGGGAAGCTCAGTCATACGCGAGTTGTTAAAGTTGACCGAACAACCAGATATCATCTCTTTTGGCGGCGGGCTGCCGGCTCCGGAAGTGTTTCCGCTCAAAGAATTTAGAGCAGCCTGCAATTATGTCCTCGACCACGACGGGGCACAAGCTCTGCAGTATGGTACCACCGAGGGCTATCGCCCGCTGCGCGAAATGATCGCTCGCCATACCGTCCGTTACAGCGTGGATGTCAAACCGGAAAACATCCTGATCACATCCGGCTCACAACAAGCACTGGATTTCATTGGAAGATTATTTATCAACCGCGGCGATTTCATCGTGGTTGAATCCCCCTCATACTTGGGCGCACTGCAAGCTTGGAACGCCTACGGCGCCCAATATATTTCGGTGCCAATGGATGAAAACGGCATGATCGTGGATGAGCTTGAAAAAGCCCTGCGCATCGGGCCTAAATTTATCTATGTTCTCCCAAATTTCCAGAACCCAAGCGGCGCCACGCTCAGCCTTGAACGCCGGCAACGAATTGTCGAACTGGCAGACAAGTACGGGGTTCCAATCGTCGAAGATGATCCCTACGGACAGTTGCGCTATGAAGGTGAGCACCTACCCTCTTTGGTTTACCTGGACAGCAAATACCGCGGCGATGACGGCACCTATACAGGCAATGTGATTTACTTGAGCACATTTTCCAAACTTCTGGCGCCTGGCATTCGCCTGGCCTGGGTTATTGCCCCTGAGCAGGTCATCAAAAAACTGGTTCACACCAAACAGGCCGCCGACCTGCATACCGCCACCTTCAACCAGATGGTGGCCTATGAAGTCGGCAAAGGCGGCTTTTTGGATGAACACGTTAAGGTCATCCGAGCGATCTACAAAGAACGTCGTGATGTGATGCTTGAGACGATGGATGAGATCTGGCCAGCAGAAACAAGGTGGACCAAACCACAGGGCGGCATGTTCCTGTGGGGTATCCTGCCAGAAGGAATGGATGCCGCAGAAGTGATCAAAAAGGCCATCGAGAGAAAAGTCGCCTTTGTGCCCGGCGGGGCCTTTCATGCCAACGGCGGCGGGAATAACACCATGCGGCTCAACTTCTCGTATGCAACCCCCGATGTGATTCGCGAAGGCTCAACACGCCTGGGTTTGCTGCTTCGGGAACTGGTAAAAGCCAACGGTTACCACTAAAAAGTAAAACCGGACCTCGTGATGAGATCCGGTTTTTGATTCTCTATTCTTCTACATACGGCACGTAATCAGCCCGCGCGATCCCCTGGTCGATGGCCTTCTGGGCCACCGCTCGCGCCACGGCCAAATGCACTTTTTTATCAAGCGCATTCGGGACAAGCTCGCCGGGGGGGGTCATATCAGCAATGATTTGCGAGGCTGCCAACAGCATTTCGTTGGTAATGTACGGCGCATTGGCATCCACCGCCCCACGAAAAATACCTGGAAAACCAAGCACATTGTTAACCGATTTCCCATCAGCAGCAAAAGCCGCGCCAGCCCTGAGAGCGTCTTCAGGGTCGATCTCTGGATTGGGATTGGATAATGCCAGGATGATCTGCCCCTTACGCACCATGCCCGATTTGATCAAGCCAGCAACTCCGGTAGTGGCAACCACAATATCGCAATTAGCCATAATTTCGATCAAGTTGGAAGGCCGGCCACCCGCTGCTTCAAAACGTTTGAGCGCATCAGGGTTTAGATCCGCACCCCAGACAGGATTCCCCGTCAACCGCATGACCATCTTGGAGGTACCCATTCCTGCTGCACCCAACCCGATCTGTCCGATCCTGGCGTTGGAAAGATAGATGCCTGTTCGGCGCGAAACAACCATTAGCGCTGCTGTTGTCACCACTGCAGTGCCATGCTGGTCATCATGCATGACGGGGATATTCACCCGTTTCTGCAGACGTTCTTCAATATCAAAACAACGCGGGGCTGAAATATCTTCCAACTGAATGGCTGCAAAGGTGTGCGAGATATTGGCGATCGTGTCAACGATCTGATCGGTATCCCTGGTACTGAGCAAGATCGGGATTCCGGATAGCCCAACCAGCGTTTCCATCAACATGGCTTTGCCTTCCATCACAGGCATCCCCGCCAACGCGCCGATATCACCCAAACCAAGCACTGCTGTCCCATCGGTAACGATGGCAACCATGTGACTTGTGGATGTGTACAAACGAGCCAGCGATGGATCCCTGGCAATCTTCAAGCAAACTTCGGCCACACCAGGAGTATAAACCTTACGCAAAGTAGCAAGTGAATCGATCGGATATCGCGAACGAATGGCGATCTTGCCTTTGAGGTGCAGCTCAAGCACTTCATCACGCACGTCCATGACGACAGTGCCTTCATTGGCGCGTATGGCTTCCAGAATGACATCAAACTTACCGATATCATCAGCATAGATGGTGATATCCCGCACCACGTGCAAAGATGTTTCGGTAAGCATGTTGATATCACCAACCGCGCCACCTGCCTCTGATATTGCCAACAACAGGTGTGCCAACCGCCCCACCGTTTGCTCATTACGCACTCGCACAGTGCGGCTTATTTTTCGTTCCCAAGCCATAATTCACTCCTTTCTAGCAGTGGAATCAGTTGGCCGTGTGACTGGATAACCGGGCAACCGGGGGCATCGAACAATCCATCCGGGTCGATTAGAACCGGGTTCAGGCCCGCATTGCGCGCACCGACCACATCGGCATAATAATTGTCTCCAACGTACACAACATCCGACGCGGCGACATCCATCTGCCTGATAGCATGTAAAAAAATCTCTTTGGCTGGCTTCCAGGCATTGATCTCGCCAGCAGCCAGAGCAAAATCAAAATACTCAGCGATCCCCAATTCGCGCAGATATTCAATAAATGGTTGTTGACGGTTGGAAATAACCCCTAACTTGATGCCGCGGACACGCAAATTGGCAAAAGTCTCATGCAGCCCATCCAACAACACATCTTCGGGACGGTAATTCGTCGCCATAAAAGCACTGATCTGCGGCGCCAGTTTCTCAGCTTGTTCTCGAGATGCCCCAAGTTTCATCACCTGGCGTTGGCTGTAATTGGTCCAAAAAGCCCTTTCATCGGGGAAATTCAACCCATCGACCTCTTTTTCAGATGATTCTGCCCAATAATAATGCTCCCACTGCGCGGCATACCGGCGCAATTGTGGGGTTATCACCAATCCAAGTCTGGCAGCGCAATCAGCAAAGAACTGCCGCCCGGTAGGGCGGCCAATTCGCAGGGTTCCATCGAGATCATAAAAAACGGCGCGAATAGTCATGGTAACTCAACCACCGATTTGATTCATGGCACGATTGAGCGGAATGACACCTTCATCGAGCCCATGGCCCCAGGGTTTGTTCCAGACCGCTTCCAGAATGAGCGCCCGCAAATCTTCAAGTGTAGCTCCAGCACGCAAGGGTGTCAGCAGATCGATTTCTTTTTCACGCAGCAGGCACATCCGTAAAACACCATCTGCCGTCAGGCGCGCGCGCGTACAGGCTGAGCAGAACGGAACGGTCACCGATGAAATAAAACCCAGTTCGCCTTTTCCGCCATGAATACGGAAGATGCGCGCTTCACCATCATATTTGCCTGTGGCTTCGAGCGGACCAAACTCACTCTCTATCTTTTGCTGGATTTGAGAGGCAGTGACAATTTGCTGAGTTTGAATATCTGTGACACCTGCGAAAGGCATCATCTCGATATAGCGCATTTGCCAGGGGCGATCAATCGTCAGTGCTGCCAGGTCAATCACATCATCTTCGTTATAGCCTTTCACCACCACCGCGTTGAGTTTCACCGGTACCAGCCCAACCTCTTCAGCAGCCAGGATACCATTCCAAACATCATCGATTTTACCCCAACGAGTCAGACGGCGAAATTTCTCCGGATCAAGCGTATCGATCGAAACATTTACACGCTGCAGCCCGGCGTCCTTTAACGGTTGGGCTAACCGCTTGAGCATTACGCCATTGGTCGTCATGGAAAGCGAACGAATGCCGGGCGTGGAGGCAATACCTCGCACAATCTCGACAATATTCGCGCGAACGGTGGGTTCGCCGCCAGTCAGGCGGATCTTATCGAAACCCAGGCTTGCAAATAGTCGCGCCAAAAGCAGGATTTCACCATCCTGCAGCAGGCTCGCATTGGGACGGAAGGTTTGGTCCTCTGGCATACAGTAAATGCAACGCAAGTTGCAGTGATCTGTGAGTGAAATCCGTAGGTAATGAATATTCCTTCCAAAACGGTCAAGCGCCATAAAATCACCTCTTCTCCTATACGATTTGCTGCATCACCCTTGCAGGTCCTTTGGGTAAAAAATGGATTGAACTCGAAGCAAATCGAATCGGGGTACTTATTCAATGTTATACCGTTAAGTCGTTCAATTATACAGCTTATAATCCCCGCTAAGCTTTTCCCTAATGCCACCTATCATCCAAAACCTTACCATGATCCGATGTGTTAGAAAATTCTAAGGAGAACAACACCTGTAATTGACGCAATTGGGTGGGCATGCTATCATAACAATATATTATATTTATTTAATATTATTGTCCCAAACGCCTTATCTTCTAAATCGCAACAGCTATTATTCCATCTTTGTGGTGAAGTTTAGTATAGATGTTTGCGCGTTGGGGCACCACAAGGAGTTATTATGAGTATTGATTTTATTGTCCGCATCGTGGGCATGCTCGTGTTTGCCCTATCGGCTGGCTATTGGGGATTTTTGTTTAGCCACGAAAACGCCGTAAATCAAATAGCCGCTTATTCATTAGGACTTGGAACGGTCGGAGCCCTGTTTGGGCTGATCGCAACACCCTATTTCACCATCCTACCCATGCGGGGTATCCGCAGGTTATTGGTTCGCGTGTCTGCCGAAAACCTGCTGGCCGGATTAAGCGGGTTGCTGGCGGGGCTGCTCGTGGCAGCATTGCTGACCTTCCCACTCTCGATGCTGCCGGATCCCTTGGGAAATGTGCTGCCCTTCATGGCAGTTCTGTTATTCAGTTATTTTGGAGTGGCTCTGTTTGTGATGCGCCAGGCAGATATAATGTCCGTTTTCGCAACCACGGCCAACAAGGGCGGCAGCGAAGCCTCAACAACGCCGAATTCAGCCTGGGGTCAGGGCTCGCGTACCATCCTGCTCGATACCAGCGTCATCATTGATGGGCGTGTGGCTGATATTGCCAAAACAGGTTTCCTGCCCGGGACCCTGTTTATCACCCGCTTTGTACTTAACGAACTGCAGTATATCGCCGACTCAGCCGACAGTCTGCGCAGGCAGCGCGGTCGGCGCGGCATGGAAGTGCTGGCAGAGCTGCAAAAAGTCTCGGCCGTAAGTGTCCGCATCAGTGACATCGATGTGGAGGGTGTCCGCGAAGTCGATGACAAGCTCGTCATTCTCGCCCGCCAACTCAAATGCCCAATCCTGACCAATGACTATAACCTGAACCGGGTTGCCGAACTGCAGGGCGTGGTCATCCTTAACATCAATGAACTTGCCAATGCCGTCAAATCAGTGGTTTTACCCGGTGAAACCATGGGTATCGCCATCATCCAGGAAGGCAAGGAATCAAACCAGGGTGTCGGTTACATGGATGACGGCACGATGGTGGTTGTGGAAGGCGGCAACAAGTATATTGGCCAGACAAAAGCCGTGAATGTCACCAAGGTTCTGCAAACCGCCGCGGGCCGGATGATCTTTGCCAGACCAGAAGAACAATAGACAGTTCGGAGAAAAACGATGATCCGTCTTTATAATACGCTAACTCGTAAAAAAGAAGACCTGCAAACCCTTGAAGCCGGCCTTGTAAAAATGTACGTCTGCGGCCCGACCGTTTATAACGATGCCCACGTTGGGCACGCCATGTCCGCGCTGGTATTCGATATTGTCCGCCGCTACCTTGAATATCGCGGCTACAACGTGCAGCATGTCATGAACTATACCGATGTGGATGACAAGATCATCAATCGCGCCAATCAAATGGGCGTGGATCCGTTTGTGCTCTCACAACGTTACATTGAAGACTTCGATCAAAACCTGACCGATCTGAACATTCAACCCGCCACATCCAAACCCCGCGTCAGCAAAACCATGCCGCAGATTATCGCCTTTGTCAAAGGCCTTGTCGACAAAGACTGCGCTTATCCGGCAGCCAACGGTGATGTCTACTTCCGTGTAACCCATGATGAAGATTACGGCAAGCTCTCTGCCCGTAAACTCGATGACATGCAGGCCGGTGCGCGCGTTGAAGTCGAAGAACTCAAGGAACACCCGATGGACTTCGCTCTTTGGAAGGCGTCCAAACCCGGCGAACCATCCTGGGACAGCCCTTGGGGCAAAGGTCGCCCCGGCTGGCACATCGAATGCTCTGCCATGAACCTGGCCGAACTGGGTGAACAGATCGACATCCACGGTGGCGGCAATGACCTGATTTTCCCGCACCACGAAAACGAGATCGCCCAGTCCGAATCGTTCACCGGCAAACAGTTCGCGCGTTACTGGATGCACAACGGCATGCTGCAGCTCGGCGGCGAGAAGATGTCCAAATCACTCGGCAACATCATCAGCATCAAGGAATTCCTCTCCAGACGCGATGCCGATGTCATGCGCATGCTGGTACTGAATGGCAGCTACCGCGCCCCGTTGATGTTCAACGACGAAACCCTGGACGGAGCCGAAAAGGGTCTGGAACGGATCAAATCCGCCCTGCGCCCCGCGCCCGACAAGGCTGACCCGGCCTCCACCGGTGCATTGAACGCGCTTTCAGTCCAGTTGGAATTGACCAAAAATGGCTATACATCCGCGATGGACGATGACTTCAATACCGCCGGTGCGTTGGGTACACTCTTCGACCTGGTACGCGCCATCAACACTGCCCGCGATGCCGGCGCCAGCGCCCTCCAGCTAAAATCCGCCCAGGAAACCCTGCGCGAGCTTGCCACTGTCTTTGGGCTGCGTCTGAGCGAGAAAACTGGATCCGAAGACTCCGGTCAATATATTCAACTTCTGGTGGAAGTGCGCAGCGAAGTACGCAAACAGAAGCTCTGGCCGCTTTCCGATCTAATCCGCGACCGCCTGAAAGAACTGGGCGTAACCATCGAGGACAGCAAGGAAGGCACCAAGTGGCGCTATTCTTAATCCAATCTTCCTGCCAATAGTGCTTCATCATCCATTATCAACACTAAAAATAACTGACAAAAACTCCTTCCCCCAAATCTGGTTTTGATTTGAGGGAAGGCCAGGATGGGGGGCCGCTTTTCATCCCCCTTCGCGAGCCGGCCATCTCCCGGCGTGGAGATCTCATCAATAATCGCTGAAATTCCACACTCGCTGTAACCATTTCACCCAGGTGGTCTTGCGGGCAGTCCTTCTGGATTCACAAATCAATAGTCAACTTTGTCTAACCCATTGTTAAACAATCCAACTGACTGCGCAGGCCACTGCCACACCCGCGCAGTCAGTTCATATTAGTTTCTCAACTGCCGCGCCCTGCCGAGCACGGCCAGAACTAAAAGCGCAATTGAAAATGGGATGAAAAAACCAGGCTGCCCATTGCTGTACGCGCCGCTAAAATCCAATGCTTCCACCCGGTTAAGCGGGCCAAGATACCACACCACCATATAAACCACTTCAAACAGTTTACTTGTTCCACTCCAGACGCCGGCTGCCAGGGCCAACGAAGGAATAAAAATCGCGCCCGAAAACAAAGCCAGCAAACCACTGCCATCACCATCGAATGCGAAGCGCAGCAGCGCGCCCAGGCTGACCAGCACTGTCAGCAGGAAACCAGCCAGCCACTGCGCGGGCAGCTGCCGCCACAGCGGTGCCGTGGATGAGAAAACCAACTGCTGAACATTATTGTGAACTTCGCGGCTGCCGATGCCGGATATAACCAGGATCGGCCAGACCCACGCAAACGGAAGAATATATTGGCGGGTGCTGGTGGCAGGATTGACCAGGCAGGCAATCATCAGGCCCCCGGCGACGGCATACCACCACCAACGTTGGCCCTTGACCAGCAGCCTGCATTCTGCCAGCAGCAAATTGAAGAAGTTGAAACGCCTGCCAGCCGCCTGAATGGGGGTCAACGTTACAGCATGGATCGACCCGGCAGCGGCAGTTTGCTGCTGATCCTGAGAGACGGCTGTTGCTTTTTTCTGCCGGGGTTTTGAACGTGAAGGATCGAAACGATCAAAGAAAAGCGCAGCGAACAGGGTCAACACGACCGCCAGACCAAAAAATGACAACCTTCCCCAAATCATATCGGAAGTCCAGTTGACACCATTCCATGTGAAGGTGTTGGTAACTTCTTCCGCCGGGCCGAGCGAGAAGCCGCCGTCGTAATCAGGATATTCTGCTCGGACAGCCCTGCCCATCGTATTCTCAAGGATGCCGATCCCGGTTGGCTCAAGTACGGCATACCGGGTGCCAGACAGGTTCACCATCATCGCGGTCATGACTGAAACAAACGAAATAAAATATACAATATTCCCAAAACCGCCCTGCAGGAACGGGATGGCTTCGAACAGGACCGCAAAGGCGGCGACCAGCGCCATCAAGGGCAGCACAATGAGGATGAACGGGGAGAGGTAGGCAATCAAGTCGATCTGACTGCTTTCGCCCTTCCAAAACTGGATCACCAGCCCTGCCAATGCCAGCACAACCACCATGCTGAATAAAATGGCGAAATTGCTTAGTGCTTTCCCAAGCATATAGCGCGAGCGGGTCAGCGGCGTGGTTGCCATGATCTGACCCACGCCGGTTTCACGGTCGCGCGCGACGGAACCCTTCACCAGGTAAAAACCAAACCAGCCGATGAAGAGCGTGGCATTGAGCGACATCATTGCGCCGACCCAGGCCGAGTTAAATTCCCCGCGGTATTGGCCAAGCGTCAAAGTCATATTCCCAATTGCAGCCTGGTAACCGAGGAAGACCACCAGGCCAAGCATCACCAGAAAGCTGTAGCGGCGCACACGCTCCAGAAAGTCGGCGCGAGCCAGATGGTAAATGATGCGGGCCGACTTCATTGTTTACCCCCGATGAAATACAAATAAGCATCTTCCAGGTTAGGCGTGACGTTCCGTGCAGACACATCCGGTTGGGTTTGACTGACCACGCGCACCTGGACCCCATCACTCCGGCGAATTGTGCCGCTCAAGATATGCTTTTGTTTGAGGGCGGGCAGGTCCTCCGCCGGCGTGCTCCATTCCCAGACCTTATTTTCGAGCTCATTGAGCAGGGTTTCAGGGGCAGCCTGGCGAAGAAGCTGGCCCTTATTGACCAATGCGATATGCGTGGCAGTCGCTTCCACGTCCGAAACGATGTGCGTGGAAAGAATCACAATCCTTTCGCCTGAAAGATCCGAGAGCAAATTGCGGAAACGCACGCGTTCTTCCGGGTCCAGGCCCACGGTTGGTTCGTCCACAATCAAGAGCTGAGGATCATTGAGCAAGGCCTGGGCGATGCCCACACGCTGTTTCATGCCGCCAGAATAGCCGCCCAAAGGGCGCTTCGCGGCTTCCACAAGGTTAACCAACTGCAGCAATTCATCAATCCGCCGGGAAGCGCTGCGCCTATCCAACCCCTTAATGGCAGCCATGTATTCAAGAAATTCAACTGCATTCAGGTTGGGGTAAACGCCGAAATCCTGCGGCAGATACCCGAGCACATCGCGCAAACTGTCCGGGGATTGCGCGATATCCTTACCATTCCAACGAATGGAACCCTCGGTTGGTTTGGTAATGGTGGCAAGCATGCGCATGAATGTAGATTTCCCGGCCCCATTCGGGCCGAGCAAACCCAAAATACCAGCTTTTATTTCGAGCGAAAACCCTTTAAGACCCCAGAAATCCTGCTTGTATTGCTTACCAAGGTTTTGAACACTGAGCTGCATAAACCACTTCCTTATTTTTGATGGGTGATTTTGAATATGTTATGAAATGTACGTAACCCGGATGGCGAAGTTGTAATCCTATTATAGAATCCCCCCCC
>CAIMZS010000328.1 GCA_903846015.1 uncultured Anaerolineae bacterium
ATTTCATATTCCAAATTGAAGGGGCTGTTGCATCTAAAGAACGCCAGGAAATATTGAAGCGAACCCAGGATGGCTTGCATCGGGCAATCAAAGCAGGCAAGTATTCTGGTGGAATCATTCCTTATGGCTATAAGTTAAATCCAATTACCAAACTGCTTGAGATTGATGCAACGGAATCTGATGTTGTCAAAATGATGTATCAATGGAGTGCGGAAGAGCAGGTGAGTTGCATAACAATTGCTGACAGGCTGAACGCAATGAAAATCCCCACTCGTTACACTATTGATGGCCGTAGTGTTCAAAGAAGGGGTAAACGAGATGCCGAGAAAACTACTGGTTTGTGGCGTGCGGGCAGAGTCTTGAATATGCTAAAGAATACAGCCTATATGGGCAAATGGCAGTGGGGAAAGAGATCAAAGAAACGCAAAGTTGAAGATTGGATTGATGGCCGTTGCCCGGCGATCATTTCAGAAGAGACTTTTCAAAAAGCCCTTGAAGTAATGCATAGTAACCAGTTGATGGCACCGCGGAACTCGAGAAATGAATATCTTTTGCGTGGCCTTATGAGGTGTTCAATTTGCGGTAGAACATATACCGGAGTTTACTATCGAGTGGGACTGGGCAGATCAACTGAAAGAAAATATTACCGCTGCAATGGAGCGGCATCCTGGAAAAAGCTGGGTATCATCAATTGCAAATCTAAAAGCTTCTGTGCTGATGATATTGAAGAACTGGTTTGGGAAGATATAAAACAATTTTGTAAAAATCCTCAAGTCGCATTTCAACAGCTATTATTACAGAGTAAGCCTAATGATGAATCAAACAATGATAAATTGGCTGAAATTGACCAGCAGATAAATTCAATCAAGAATCAAGAAAAAAACCTGATAAGAATTGCTTCCATGAGCGCAGAAGTGGATACCGCAGCCTTGGATGCAGTCTTTTCCGAGAATAAAAAATCTCTTGCCACTTTGCAAGCCTACAAAAAAAAGCTGGTTTCAGAAGAGACCCAAGCCAAATCAAATGAGAAAGATTTGATCAGGGCTGCTGAATGGTTGTCAGCATTGAGTAATAAAATTGATCAAGCCACCTTTGAAGAAAAAAGGCGCGCGGTAACTGCTCTTGTAAAGAATATTGTGGTAAGTCACGACATCGCTGATGAAATGCGAGTTCCTGTTTTAAACATCACTTATAGGTTTGGTGACCCATCAGAGCTTCCGCCCCCTTCCGATCTGCGTCATACACTTTTCCGCACGTCTGCCCTTGCGGGTATTATGGCGACCAGGTGAAACCCTGCACCTGCGCTCATTCGACTGTCACCAAGTACCAGAAGCGCATCTCGGGCCCGCTGCTTGACCGGATTGATATTCATATTGAAGTGCCGCGCGTAGACTATAACAAGTTATCCAGTGACCGGCTGGGGGAAAGTTCGGCTGCCATCCGTGCCAGGGTGCAGGCTGCCAGGCAAAGACAATTGGATCGTTTTAAAGGCACCGATATCATCTGTAATTCCGACATGCGCATCGCTGAAGTGAGAAAGTTCTGCAAGCTGGATGAAACCGGGGACAGCCTGATCCGCGCGGCGATGAGCCAGTTGAATCTTTCAGCACGGGCGTATCATCGCATTTTGAAGCTGGCACGCACGATCGCGGACCTGGCAGGGAGCGAGGGTATTCTGACTCCGCACCTGGCAGAGGCGCTGCAATACCGGCCGAAGGGATTGATGGGGTAGAACAAATATTTTTTCGACAGCTATCTGACAGTTTGCTTGCCACGTCGCCAAACCCCACAAGAACCGGGGCTTTTTCAAGAGCAAGGGTGACTGATCGAGCACACCCTGGAGGCAGTTTACAACCCCACCAGCTTTTCGCTAACATCCCACAATCGTTTTTGGACATCCCTATCATGGGCGTACTTGTTCGCTTTGATCTCCTTGCCCTGCGAATAAAACAAACCGGTTTTGTTTTGGTACTCATCCCCTAACGCCACACGGACGATAGCCTGCGCGGCTTTTTCAGGTGAACCCGAAAATAGGCTGGACATCAGGCGGAGGAAGCTGTTCGCGTCGTTCATAATGTTGGAGCGAACCATACCCGGATGAATAGCGTTGACGGCGACGCCTGTCCCTTCAAGGCGGTGCGCCAATTCAAAGGAAAAAAGCTGACTCGCCATTTTGCTGGCGCCCAGAGCATTGAGTGCGTTGAAGGCCTTCTCGCTCTGCAGATCTTCGAAGTTCAATTCGGTGCTGGAAGGCGCGGCGATGTTAAGAATCCGCGCTGTGCCGCTGGTTTTGAGCAGGTCAAGTAGAAGATTAGTCAACAGGAATGGCGCGAGATGATTCGTGGCGAACATCAACTCGAACCCATCTGCGGTCAGTATCCGCGTACTCTTAAAGACCCCTGCATTATTGATCAACACATTCAGATGAGCGTATTTCGCTCGGAACGCATCAGCCATCTTGCGAATGGAGGCGAGAGAAGACAGATCACCGATCAGCGTATCCACATTTTTGTTTCCACTCGCCGCGCGGATTTCATCACGGGCTGTTTCGCCACCTTTTGCATTGCGAGCGCCGATTACCACCTGCGCACCGGTGCGCGCCAGTTCAATTGCAGTTGCTTTTCCAATTCCGGAGGTTGCGCCCGTTACAAGATATATCTTTTCCATGGTTATCTCACAAGCTTGAAGTTGAACATGGCCATACCCAGCTTGCCGTACAGCCGCACCCAAAGCGGCATCAGCCCTTCCAGGGCGCGCGAATTGGTGATATCGCCCAGATCAAGGATGTTGACCCAGCCAAATTCATTCAACACGCGTATCACAGACGCTTTCGCATCCGCATCATCGCCGCAAATGAACAGGTCGTGATCGCCGCCCGCCACCAGTTTCGGATAAACCATGATCGCCGCAGTCACGGTGTTCAAAGCCTTCACCACCTTCAAATTTGGGAATGCACGTTGGATTTGCTCGCCAAGTGAATCTGTATTCGTAACGAACAGGGTGGGCGGCATACCCTTTGAAAAATCCAACGGATTGGAAGCATCCACCAGCGTCTTGCCGTTCAAAGCAGATGCGCCCACTGCCTTCAGCACATCAACGGATACCCCGCCCACTGTTGCGCTAAAAAGGAACTCACCGAATGCTGCGGCTTCCGCAAACGTACCAACCTGAACCGATTCATTCTTAGACTTTAGCTTATCACCGCTCTTTGAAGGCTCCCTCGTCCCGATCATCACCTCATGGCCCAACTCTGCCAACCGATTGCTGATCGCCAGTCCGACCATTCCCGTGCCAAGAACTCCGTATTTCATATTATCCTGCTCCTTTTTTTGCGGGCATACGCCCGAATGGTTGATAAATCCTGAATTTTGTGCTACGATACAGTCCTGTATCGTCAACGGCAATCATACAATACAGACCTGTATCGTGTCAAGAGGAAAAGGCCATGAAAAACGAAATTGCGACTCCAAAGGAAAAAATCTTCCAAACCGCCGCGCACCTTTTTTACCAACATGGCTACCGCGCCATCGGTGTGGATACCATCGCCGCTGAATCGGGCGTTGGAAAAATGACCCTGTACCGTCACTACCCATCCAAAGATGATTTGATCGTTGCCTATCTTAGAGAGTGGAACGATATTTTCTGGAATAACTTTGAGCAACTCACAAAGGATGTTCCTACACCGCGCGGAAAATTACTGGCAGTTTTTCAGTTCATGCAGGAATACATCAAAACCCCCGCTTGTTACGGCTGCCCCTTCCTTAACGTTGCCACCGAATATCCCGAGCTGGATTATCCCGGTCATCAAGTTGCGCTGGAGCACAAGCAATCTGTGCGCGCTCGTTTCTGCCAATTGGCAAGGGAAACAGGCGCGGCAAACCCCGAAGCGCTTGCCGATCAGCTGGCTCTTTTACTGGATGGCGCGTATATGGCTTCGCGCATGTTCGGCGCACAAAGCCCCACCGCGCATCTGGCAGAAGCGGCTCAAATCTTGATCGACGCATCCATTAAATGATGTCAATATTCCTTGCCGATGTGGGTACGGTGGGGATAGCCAGAAGCCCTGTACTTGCACAGCACCATGTCACCGGATTTTGAAGTTCCCGCAAGTGATTCGGGATGATATGGCGCGGACGATGCCCAGCACGATGTTGCGGATCCGGCGGAGGCGCTGCAGTATCGGCCGAAGGGGATGCACTGTGTCATGTGGTGGATTAAAATAAATTCAAAAGCGTTCATTAAGCCACCTGCATTCAAACCCTCAGGCTAACATCAATAAGAGTGCTTGGTATAAAAATCATCACTTGCAGACCAAACCATAAATGTCTGGATCTGATATCAGCCACTATTTATAAGTGCCCCGTCCATTAAGGAATTAAGGAGCATTCTACCTTATTCGCATCCAGGTTGGTTTATAATCAGATCACCTGAAGAGAATCCACC
>CAIMZS010000329.1 GCA_903846015.1 uncultured Anaerolineae bacterium
CGGTCTTTGCGTTTGGGGGATGGCAGGGAGGGGGTCTGTTTTTACCCGCTTGACAAATACTTAATGATGATATATAGTTAAGCCTTCTTAACTAAACAGAAGGCTTAACTATGACTGATGATGTTCAATTTTCTCAAACCCTGAGGGTCTGGATGGATGCTTTTATGCACCGCTCTATGAGCGGGTGGAATCAATTTGCCAAAAGCACCGGTATTTCCATGCAGCAGTTCAGCATCTTGATGCAGATGCACTATAAAGGGCCCTGCGGCTTGTCGGAGATCAGCGAGCGCTTCGATATCACCGCCGCGGCTGCCAGCCAACTGGTCGACAAGCTGGTAAACGCCGGTTATCTCGATCGCGCCGAAGATCCGAACGACCGGCGCGCTAAGATGCTGACCATGAGCCCTGCCGGCGCGGATTTGATTAAAAGGGGGCTGGATGAACGTTATCGTTGGATGGAAAAGCTGACTGCCACGCTGAGCGAGCAGGATCAAGAGAAGATCGGTGAAGCGCTGATCTTGTTGACTCGGGCTGCGAAGGATATGCCCAGGTAAAACAAAAATTCCCCCACCCAATCTGCCCGTCGTAAATACGTGCTCAGGTTTTAGATCCATTTTTTGCAAGGAGTAATAGTAACCATGGTTAAACTGGCTAAATATACAAAGCCTTACTTGTTGATGATTCTGCTGGCTATCGTGTTGTTGTTCGTCCAGGCCAACCTGGACCTGGCGCTGCCGGACTACCTCTCTCGTATCGTTAATACAGGCATTCAGCAGGGTGGTGTCGAAAGCGCCGTGCCCGTTGCTATTCGCCAGAGCGAGATGAACCGTCTGGTGGTGTTTCTGAGCACCGCGGATAAAGAATCGATCCTGGCGGATTACACACTGGTCGATAAAAGCTCCCCGGATGCCGCCAAACTTAGCGCCGAATACCCCGCGCTTGAAAAAGAAGCTCTTTACGTGTTGAACAAGATCGATCAGGCTGAGATGGATCGCATCAATCCGATCATGGGCAAGGCCATCCTGACGGTCTCTGGCATCGAACAGGTGCTGGCAGACCCGTCCAAAGCGGCGAAAATGGGCGGCGCATTTGGAGGTATGGACCTTAGCAAGCTGCCCGCTGGTACGGATCTTTTCGCCATGTTGGGCAAGCTGCCGTCTGAAAAACTTGTCCAGATCACGGATGCCATCAATAAGAAATTTGAAGCCCTGGGCGATAAGATGATTATCCAGGCGGCGGTCAGCCCGGTGCGCGCGGAATACACGGCGCTTGGGATGAATACCGGCCAGCTGCAGAACAATTACGTCATGAATATCGGCGCCTGGATGTTGGCACTGACCCTGCTCTCCGTGGTCTGCACCATCATCGTCGGTTACCTGTCCGGCAAGATTGCGGCAGGTATGGCCCGCGATATCCGCCGCGAAGTCTTTAAGAAGGTGGAAAGCTTCTCGGGCAGCGAGTTCGATAAATTCTCGACCGCCTCGTTGATCACCCGCAGCACCAACGACGTCACCCAGATTCAGATGGTGGTCTTCATGATGGTGCGGATGGTGTTCTATGCGCCTCTGCTCGGGATTGGCGGGTTGATCAAGGTGATTTCCAAGGATTCACCGCTTTCCTGGTTGATCGGTGTGGCGGTGGTGGTATTGATCGGCTTGATTATGATCGTCTTTTCGCTCTCGCTGCCCAAGTTCAGGATCACCCAGAAACTGGTCGATCGCATCAACCTGGTGGCACGCGAGAATCTCTCGGGCATGATGGTGGTGCGCGCTTTCAACATGCAAGAATTCGAAGAGAGCCGCTTTGATAAGGCCAACCTTGACCTGACAGAAGTGAGCCTGTTTATCAACCGGGTGATGGTGGTAATGATGCCGATGATGATGCTTATCATGAACGGGCTGTCCGTCGCGATCATCTGGTACGGCGCGCATCAAGTTGCTGAAGCCAACATGCAGGTCGGCGATATGATGGCCTTTCTGCAGTACGCCATGCAGATCGTCATGTCGTTCCTGATGCTTTCAATGATGTTCATCATCCTGCCGCGCGCCTCCGTCTCCGGCGACCGCATCGCCGAAGTGTTGGAGACCGAGCCAAAGATTCACGACCCCGAACAGCCGGTCAAATTCCCGGCGGCTTTCAATGGCACAGTCGAATTCCGCAATGTTTCATTCCGCTATCCCGGCGCGGAGGAAGACGCCCTGCACGAGATCAGCTTTACGGCCCGTCCCGGGCAAACGACCGCCTTTATCGGCTCGACCGGCTCCGGTAAATCCACCGTGGTTAACCTTATCCCGCGCTTTTATGATGTCACCGGCGGCGCGATCTTGATGGACGGCGTCGACATTCGCGCTGTCACTCAGCACGACCTGCGTGACAAGATCGGCTATGTGCCGCAGAAGAGCGCGCTGTTCTCTGGCAGCATCGAGAGCAACCTGCTGTATGCCGATGAAAACGCCAGCCCCGAAATGCTGCGTTCTGCCATTGAGATCTCACAGGCGGCTGAATTTGTGGCCTCGAAGCCCGAGGGCTTGGCTGCCGAAATTTCACAGGGCGGAGCGAACGTCTCCGGCGGACAGAAGCAGCGCCTGTCGATCGCCCGCGCGCTGGTCAAGAAACCACCAGTCTACATCCTGGACGACAGTTTTTCGGCGTTGGACTTTAAAACGGACGCCGCTCTCAGGCGCGCTTTTAAAGACAAGGCCGCCAACAGTACGCTGATGGTTGTCACTCAGCGCGTCTCGACCGTGAAGAATGCCGAACAGATCATCGTGCTGGAAGACGGCCGTGTGGTTGGCAAGGGCACACACCACGAATTGATGGAAACCTGCGAAACCTACCAGGAAATTGCGTTATCGCAGCTCAGCAAGGAGGAATTATCATGATGCACCAAGGTCCCGCGCGCGGCGGTTCCGCGATGAGACGTGGCCCCATGGGTGGCCCGATGGGCGGTGGTGGTATGATGGGCGGCCCGGTGGCAAAGGCCCGCGACTTTAAGGGCACCATGGTCAAGCTGATCGCTTACCTGGGTCAGTACAAGCTCCTGGTCATTATCGTGTTCGTCTTTGCGATTGCATCCACCGCTTCCAATATTGCCGGGCCGAAAATCCTGGGCAGCGCCACCACCAAACTGTTTGAAGGTGTGATGGTGCAGTTAGCCGGAACTGGTTCGGTCGACTTTGACGCCATTGGGCAGACTGTCCTCCTGACCGTCGGCTTGTACCTGGTCTCGGCATTGTTTTCTTATCTGCAGGGCTGGATCATGGCGAATGTCTCCACGAATATCGCCTACCGTTTCCGGCGCGATATCTCCGAAAAGATCAACCGCATGCCGCTAAAGTATTTTGACACCACCACCCACGGTGAAGTGCTTTCGCGCATCACCAATGATGTTGATACCGTCAACCAGACCCTCAGCCAGAGCCTGACACAGATCATCACCTCGCTGGTGACAGTGGTGGGCGTGCTGGTGATGATGTTCTCGATCAACTGGATTATGACCCTGGTGGCCGTGATCATGATCCCGATCTCGATGGGCGTGGTTGGGCTGATTATCGGCCAGTCACAGAAGTTTTTCAAGCAGCAGCAGGATTACCTCGGGCACGTCAATGGGCATGTTGAAGAGATGTACGGCGGCCACATCGTCATGAAGGCCTTCAACGGCGAGGAAGAAAGCATCCAGAAGTTCGACAAGTCGAATGACAAGTTGTACGAGGCCGCCTGGAAATCGCAGTTCCTGTCCGGTTTGATGATGCCGATCATGACCTTTATCGGCAACCTGGGTTATGTGGCCGTCGCCATTTTAGGCAGTTACCTGGCCATCCGCGGCACCATCACCATCGGTGATATTCAGGCCTTCATTCAATATGTGCGCACATTCACCCAACCGATCGCGCAGCTCGCCAACATCTCCAATGTGCTGCAGCAGACCGCCGCAGCGGCTGAGCGCGTTTTTGAATTTCTGGATGAACCTGAAGAGCTGTCCGAAGCTGCCCAGCCGATCCAACTGGAAACGGTGCAGGGGCATGTCGAATTCAAGGATGTTCACTTTGGCTACAGCCCGGATAAAATCATCATCAACGATTTTTCCGCTGAGGCCGAACCGGGGCACAAGATCGCCATCGTCGGACCGACCGGCGCGGGCAAGACCACCATGGTCAAGCTGCTGATGCGCTTCTACGATGTCAACGCCGGCGCGATCCTGGTGGATGGGCACGATATCCGCGAGTTCAGCCGCTATGACCTGCGCAAGTTGTTCGGCATGGTGCTGCAGGATACCTGGCTTTACAACGGCAGTATCCTGGAGAATATCCGTTACGGTCGCCCGGAGGCTACTGATGAGGAAGTCTACGCGGCTGCCAAGGCGGCGCACGTCGATCACTTCGTCCACACCCTGCCGGACGGCTACAATATGATCCTGAACGAAGAGACTTCCAACATCTCGCAGGGCCAGATGCAGCTCCTGACCATCGCCCGCGCGGTGCTGGCGGACCCGCGCATCCTGATTCTGGATGAGGCTACCAGTTCGGTCGATACCCGCACGGAGATCCTGATCCAGAAGGCGATGGATAACCTGATGAATGCCAAGAGCCGCACCAGTTTTGTGATCGCGCACCGCCTCTCGACCATTCGCGACGCCGATTTGATCCTGGTGATGCGGGATGGCAACATTGTCGAGCAGGGCAACCACGAGGAACTGCTGTCGCGCGGCAGCTTCTACGCCGAGCTGTACAACAGCCAGTTTGGGCAGGTGCAAGCCGGGTAACCGGATGCCTGGAGGCTGCCGGGACCTGTTTAGACCGTCAGGGATTAAAATTAAGAAGGAGATTGCCCGCTGTGGGCAATCTCCTTTCCATTTTATATGGGTGCCCGAACGATCAGTTGGGCAATTTGGCGCAGCTTATCTGAAGACCGCGGGCAGTTTAATTCATGGTAATGTAGAATTTCCCAGTCCATGAAAGCCTGCCTGAGTTCGTCCGGCTGCAAATAATGGGCCGGGTTCATCTCAATTCCAGGCTGCCAAACATAGGTTTCAAAAAACAGCACGCCACCGGGTTTGAGCGATTTTTTGTAGGTTTCCCAAAGCGGACGCGCCAGATAATAAAAATTCAGAATGGCATCAAAGCTTGATACTGGCAGCCAGGGGTAGGTCAGGTCCATCACTGCAAAAGAAATCGGCAGGGTGTCCTTCCGCGCTCGAACCTGGGCGTGGCGCAAGGCGCTTTCGGCCACATCCAGGCAAATGACCTGCCATTTGTGTGCCGCCAGAAAAAGCCCGCTGGCTGAGGTGCCGCAGGCCATGTCTACGGCCAGACCCGGCGCGGGCAGCAGGTGCAGGTGCGAGGTCAACAGCGCATGTGGGCGTTTCTGCTCACTGCGGTGTGGGTCTGATGAGTAACGTGTATTCCATTTGAGTGCATCTGGATGAGGCATGTCTGGTTGATCCTGGATGGAAACGCTTCCGATAAGCGCGACTTCAGCCGCCTTGCAAAAGTGTTCTATGTGATTATATCGCTTCTCACCTTCCAATTTCCGTTTCTTGGAATTTGGGGCAGGGCCTCCTAAAAATAACTTTAACAGGATATTCAGGATGGGAAGGATAAATCTTGCTGGTCCTGATCCGTTCTATCCTCCCTATCCTGCCATCCTGTTTAACCGCTCGCCTCGTGCGGGAGGTTCGGTAAATAGCTTCACCTGGAGGAAGCAACAGTTCGTTTATCCCCATATATGCCCCAATTGTGTAAGTTTTGTTTAAGCCAGCTTAAACAAAACTTGCACAAAAGTTAAACATTGTATTGATGGCTTAATCAAGCTTTTCTGGTATGATCATTAGACCAGAATAATCTTAGGTTGAAAAAGCCTGTCTTGACACAGATCGGATGATTTCGCCCATCAATCTCGTCATCACCCAAAAAGATGACATCTGCGCCAAATGGAGCCAACCAATTGGCACAGCTCGACCGTGAAACTGTACGCTGCAGCAGCAATGCAACACAATTACGCCCAGCATCGCTGCCGTCCATGAACAGAACTAACGGAAAGTAGAAGCTTATGCTTACCAGATGTCAGCCAATATTTTTTCCGGTAGAGCAGCCCCATTTTTTTAAAATTAATGTTATATTAGAGATGTATTAATTTTCACTAATTTTGCAATGACAACCGAAATGGGTATGCAAAGTTGGTGATTATTTTATTAGTGCATATAAACATATCGAAATTATCAAAATTGTCCGATTTTATTTTGTTATTCAGCCTTATTATTTCAAAGGATATCTTATTTATGTCTAAATCTGTTAAGCGCTGGATTTCGAAGATCATTTCCCTGACCGTGCAAATTTCCATCATTGCGGCCGCTGTGTTCGGTGTATTTGCTCCGCAAAGCGCAGCCCAGGCGGGGACGATCGTGGCAGGTTTCTCCGAGTATTACATTCCGGCGCCGACAGATCAGATTATGCCGCTGCTGGATGATATTGAGACTACCTCTGTGGGAGTTTCTCAAACCAATGTCATCACCATCGCGGTGGCGGCGGACAGTACCACGGTTTATTATGATCATTGGGAAAATGGCTATGGAAATGGCACCAGCGGATATGACGAGAAGTATGTTGTCAATAAAGGCGCTGTGCTTACCTTCAAATCGGTCAATATCCCCTACCCGCGCGGAACATCCCAGACAGCCTGCACCACCAGTACCTTCCCGGTAGTCGGTGGCAAGATCGTATCTGCAACCGGCGGCAATGCAACCAATTGTTACGATGGCGGCGATCGAATTTATGTGGCCGGCGGCGCAGTTTCTGTGGCCCAATCCTATTGGCCCGTTGGGGGAGGTTCCAACTTCGCCAACGCGTGGGAAGTGTACCCGATCAAACCATATCAGACCAGTTACATCATGCCGGTTGGGCAGGATATGTGCGCTGCCACTACGAACGCCCAGGCGGTAGCCTGTGGTAGTTATGCCGATTTTATTAATGTGTACGTTCTGGTGCAAGCTACCACGGACGGGACCAGCGTGCAGATTGATGACCCGTTCACTGCCGGTGTGGAAGTTAGCACAACCCTGGCGCGTGGAAAAACGACCCAGCTCTGGCATGTTCACAGTGGAACAACGGTCACGGCCAGCAATCCGGTCCAGGTACAATTTTTGGATGGTGAAGACCTGGTTACCGCAACCCAAAGCAACAGCAAAAGTTATACCGCGGTTCCCAGTACCATGTGGTCAAGTTCTTATTACTCACCGGTATCTGGTGCTACAGCGGCAGCTGTTTTTACCGATGTTTTTATTTACAACCCAACGGCTTCGGATTTGACCATCAATTATCAGGATACCACCGGGAGCGGCTCGTTTACGGTGGCGGCCAAAAAGACCGAGGCCTATTCGGATGCGGCCAATGCAAACCGGAAAGTGCCGTTAAATTCTGCGCTGTTCCTGGAAGCGGCAAACCACACCACCAAGTTTTGGGCCATTGGGGCTGTGGATGCCGGTAAACCATCCTATAACTGGGGTTTTACCCTGATTCCGCCCAATATGCTGACCGATGAATATTTTATCAGTTGGGCCCCCGGAAACGCTAATACTCCGCCAACTGCGGTCGGTAACCCGGTATGGGTTACGCCTGTAAACAATAGCACCACCGTTTATGTGGATTACAGCCCGATCGATGGAGTTGTGGATGCCACCTATACCTTAAACCGGATCCAGATGAGAAAAATAATGGATCCGGATTTTGATAATACCGGTATGCATCTTTGGGCGACAGGACCGATTGCGATCAGTTGGGGTGAAGACCCCGATACTGCTGCCGCAGCCAGCCCGGGTTTGGATGCGGGCTATACCATTTTGCCATTGAATGCTGCCTGGATGGACGTGGTGGTGGGAATCACAAAGACCGCCACGCCTGCTTCCATATTGCCCGCGATTAACCAAACGGTCACTTTTAAATTGGAAGTGAATAGCAACTTTCCGCTCGGTACGGGAAATGTTGTTGACGACCTGCCAGCCAACTGGCAATATATCGCTGGCTCCACCACAATCACCTTGCCCGATAATTCGACGCTCAGCACGAATCCAACCCTTACTGGTGTGACCGCTACCGGGCAAACCCTGACCTGGGCAAATGTTATTCCTGTCAGCGGCCTTAACGTGGGCGAAAAACTGACCATCCAATTTCAGGCAAAAACAATCACCAGCGCGCCGGCTGTCGGTACCCTGGTAAACCGCAGCACAGTTAACGCGACTGCCGGCGGGCAAACCTTCAGCGGTACCGCCAGCGCCGATATCACCGTTCTGCCTCCGCTTGATTTGACCATAACCAAAACGAACAACGTTTCCGGCAGCATTGGCTTGAATCCAGCCGCAGCCCCGGCCGGCACCTTTATCTGGACACTTCAAGTCGATAATGTCGGCACAACCACTGCGGCAAGTTTTACCACCGGCCAAATCCTGTTAACCGACAACCTGCCGAATACCGGCGCCACTTACTCCATACCGGCTACGGCTACCAATGCCGGCGGAACCACCGGGACGATCAACTGTGCAATTACTACCTTTAACTTGAGCTGTACGGCCGGCGGTGCTATCTCCATCCCGGCCAATGGCTCTTTCAGCATTCCGGTTACAGTCAAACCGACCGTGGCAGGTTATTTTGTCAACCCGAGAGCCGCGGGTGTCTGTTCGGTGGATCCAAATAATAACGTGGCCGAAGGAACCGAAACGAATAACACCTGTTCGGATCCCGTGACGGTGCTGCCTTATCCAGATTTAACCGTGATTAAGTCCAATAATGCCGGCACCAATGGATTCCCAAATATTCCGTTCAACTGGACTCTCCAGGTCCAAAATACTGCCAACACAGGGCCGGCAAGCTTTACGACTGGTCAAACCATCCTGACGGACACGCTGCCATCCACCAATATTACCTATAATCCGGTGGTAGCATTATCGTATTCTACTGGAACGGTTGGAACAGTGGTTTGTACCATTCTTGCCAATGTGATGACCTGTACTGCCAGCGGCGCGGTTGTGATCCCCGGTGGCGAATCTTTTAGCGCAGTGGTCAGTGCCACTGCCAGCGCGACCGGAACCTATACCAATCCGGTTGCAAGCGCCTGCAGCGTTGATCCCTTAACCGTTATTTATGAGGGTGCTGCCGGCAGCGCGGCGGAAATTAATAACACCTGCGCGAACAATTCGGTCACCATCAGCAGCGGAACTCCTCCAAACCTGACAGTTTCGAAAACAAACGATGTTGGTGGCAGTGTGGTGGCTGGCAGTCCTTTCAATTGGACAATCCAGACTACTAACGCTGCCGGCAGTGCGACTGCCTCCTTTGCTACTGCCAGTACCTTACTGCTGGACAATCTTCCCAGCGGGGCCATCTATGGTGTGCCAGTTGTGACCAAGTCTGCCAGTACTACCGGCACAATATCCTGTATTATTGATGGCACCAAAACGTTGACCTGTACTGCCAGTGGCGGCGCGGTCACGATTCCTGCCGCACAGTATTTCAGCGTTGCCTTTGCCGTTATGCCATTATCGTCTCCGACGCTTGCAAACCCAGCGGCAAGCGGGGTTTGCGCGGTGGATCCGGGTGGTGTGATTGCTGAAGGGAACGAGTCTGATAATAGCTGTGCAAATACCGTTACGGTTTCACCTGCCCTGGTTCCAGTTAGTAAAACTGCCAGCCCGGTCAGTGGGAGCGCTGTCGCCACGGGTGCAACGATTAATTATACGATTTCGGCAACCAACAGCAGTCAGATGAATCAGGATAATATCGTTATCAGCGACGCTTTGCCGGCAGGAACAACCTATGGCGGCAGCAGCTCATTGACGTACGTGACTTCCTATGAGGACAGGTTCAATACTCAAACTTTCAATAATAACAATGGTACGGCTAATTTTGGCGGCGCAAACTGGGCGGAAAGTGATGCCACACAGAGCCCAACGGCTGGAAATGTCCAGATTGTGGTAGATGGTACCCAATCTTATGCTTTATGGCCAGGCGTCAATACCGCTGCCGCGGCGGTAACCAACGGAAATATCTACCGTGTGGTTGGGAACCTTTCGGCATGTACCACGATCAAATTAAATTTCGATTATCGTGTTGCCAGTGCTTTGGAAGCGGCCGATCATCTTTATGCGGATGTAAGTTCAGACGGAGGCGGAACCTGGCTGGCAACTCCGGCCGTTGATTTAACCAACCTGGCGGTGAGCGCCAGTTATTCTTCAAGTTCCACCACCCTGGCTGCTGCCAACAGCAATCTTGCCGTTCGCTTCCGCAGCGTTTATAACGAAGCGGTTAGCCCGACGGATGCCGACTCTGTTTACGTGGATAATGTGCGCATCTTGTGCACCAAAACGGTGGCTGCTCATGCCCCTGCCAACATGGTCATTGCTGCCGATAATATTGATATGCCGGGCGGCACTGCTCTCACATTAACCTATTCCGTTGTGGTTAATAATGCTCCTCCGATTGGCCAGACTTCCGTTGATAACACCGTAAGTATTTCATCCTCCAGTGATTCAGCAATTCGCCAGGCCAGTACATCCCATTCCTTGCCAACGGGTTCGATTTCCGGACAGGTGCGTGCTGACTTGAATTTTAACGGTGTAGTGGGTGGAATCGCGGATGCATCTGATGGCGGTCTCACCGGCGCAACTGTGACCCTGTATACCGATCCAAACAATGATGGTGATCCCGCCGATGGTGTTGTTTTAGGAACAGCGATTACCACCACCGCCAGCGGTAATTACACTTTCAGTAGTGTCCCCACTGGTTATTATGTAATTGTCGAAACAGACCCGGCAAACTACATCAGTATCATGGACAAAGATGGTAATACAACCAGCCCGGGCTATAACCGGATTCCCGTTGCGCTGGCAGCCGGTGGCAGCAGCACCGGTAACATTTTCCTGGATGCGCAGCCATCCGCTGACCTGTCGATCACCAAGACCGACAGTGTCGCGAGCGTGAACTCGGGTGGCACAACCAGCTACACCATTGTGGTCAGTAATGCGGGCGCGAACGCGGCGGATGGCGCAGTGTTCACGGATCCTAGTGTAACCGGATTGACTGTCAACACCGTCACCTGCGGCAGTGCCAGCGGCGGGGCGGTTTGCCCGCTTGTTGCAGATACGACCGTCGCTCTGATGCAGGGAGCCGGGATTATGATCCCGACTTTGCCAAACGGTGGCAGCGTGACCTTCACTGTTGGTGCCAGTGTGCCCGCGTTGAGCGGAAGTGTGATTAACACAGCGGCGATAGCTGCCCCCGCGGGAACGATAGACCCGACCAGTGCGGATAACACCCAGAGTGATACCGATACGGTCATACCACTTCCAACCGCGACCAATACGGAAACACCCACCGTTACGATTACGCCAACGCCAACGGTCACCGAAACGCCTACTGTTACGGCGACCTCAACCTCGACCATTACAGCCACCCCAACCGACACGGATACCCCCACCGCTACCGCGACGGCGACGCTTGCGCCAGTTCCGACCGCGACTGACACCGAAACACCCACCGTTACAGCTACACCCACATCGACCATCACGTTGACGCCCACCGCGACAGAGACCTCCACGCCGACCATCACGTTGACCCCAACTGACACGCATACTGCGACTGCGACAGAGACTTCCACGCCGACTATCACGTTGACCCCAACTGACACGCATACTGCGACTGCGACAGAGACTTCCACGCCGACTATCACGTTGACCCCAACCGACACGCATACTGCGACTGCGACAGAGACCTCCACGCCGACTATCACGTTGACCCCAACTGACACGGCTACTGCGACTGCGACAGAGACCTCCACGCCGACTATCACGTTGACCCCAACTGACA
>CAIMZS010000330.1 GCA_903846015.1 uncultured Anaerolineae bacterium
CGTCGACCAAAGTGAGGGGGGCACTCTGGTCGACGGTGATTATATTTTCCTCGATTACAATAATAGGATACCCGTTTCTGCGATAGCGCCGGTTCTAGCGCAGATGGCGCGGATTTTGTTGTACGGGAGTTGTCCACTCCAAAATTTATCCGCCAGGCACCAGGGTCCAGTTATTAACCAGCAGGATGACCATGAAAACCATTTTCCCTTTAACTACCCTCGAACTCCCCAAACTCGACCAGGCGGGCGGCAAAGCCCTGGCCCTGATGCAAATGACCGCCGCCGGGATGCCCGTCCCGCCCGGGTTGGTACTGACGGTTATTTTTTTCGAGCCGTGGCTGGAGACGCTGAAAACCGCCTCCGCTTGGGATGCGCTGACCAAAGGTGGTGAGATTGGCCAGACGGCGAAAGCGTTGCAAGGATTGTGCGAAGCGCTCGAATTCACAATGGATCAGAAAAACGAACTCCAAAGCGCCCTGGCAACCTTCCGCGAGCAAAATCGCGGGCATTTGTACGCCGTCCGCTCATCGTCGCCGGAGGAGGATTTGGAAGGCGCCTCATTCGCCGGGGGTTACGAGACTACGCTCGGGGTGACGGTAAACGGTATCGAAGCGGCTATCCGCCATTCGTTCACATCCAGTTTTGATGAGCGAGTCTTTGTCTACAAAAAAGAACACGGCTTCCGGCTTGACGAGCCGCGCATCGCGGTGATCATCCAGCAGCAGGTGGATGCCGACGCAGCCGGAGTGGCGTTTTCGCTCAACCCGCTCAACAATTGCTATGACGAGGCCGTCATCAACGCTAATCACGGGCTGGGCGAGTCGGTAGTGGCCGGGGAGGTGGAACCTGATCTTTTTGTGGTAGACAGGCTGCAGGACGAAATCCTGGAAACCAGAATCGGGAGCAAACAGGCTGTCATTACGTTGAATCAGGCGGGTGGCACGGTCAAATCCACCCGAAATAATCATAACGAAACTGCGATCACACCCGCGCAGGCGTTGGAACTGACCCATCTACTCGGAAAAGTGGAAGCGTATTACCAAAAACCGGTCGATATCGAATGGGCCATCGCGGACGGGCAGATTTTCCTGCTCCAGGCACGCCCCATCAGCACCTATTTCCCGCTCCCGCATGAGATGGTCACCGCGCCGGGGCAGCCAAAACGCCTTTACGCCAACTCGACGCTGATCGAGCAGGGCTTACAGGAACCGCTCTCGGTGCTGGGAACGGATTTTCTGGCACATGTGTTGAACAAAGTTGGCGGGCCAATGGCCGAGGGCGCAATCGGGCTGGACGGTATCACGTTCACAGCGGGCGGCGGTTATTACATGAACATCTCGCACGCGCGGATGATGGGCATGAAGAACGCCTCGCTTGCGCCGGGCAGTATGGGCGACTCGCGCGTGACGGAAATTCTGGATGGCATTGCCATGAAGCAGTACACCGGCGGCGAGTTGCCTTCTAAATTGAGGGCCATGCGCGGCCAAATGGTTTTCAAGCTGCTGCCGATGGCCACCGGGGTATTCGAAGCGTATTTCCGGCCCGCGCACGTCCTGAAAAAGTACCAGGCCGCCCTGCCCGAGGAAATCCGGCGGCTTGAAACCTTCTCGGCCAATGGTCGCTCCTTGCAGGCGCAGGCGGCCGTGCTCACCGACCTGCTGACCTTCTTTTATGGCGACTACGGTATCCCGATGATTCTGTCAGCGCAGCTCGCGCAACAGCGCATTCAGGGCCTGTTCAAGCAGGAAGCGGCGCAGGTGCAGGACCATCTCATCAACCTGGGGGTTTCGCTGCCGGGCAATAAGACAACGGAAATGGGGGAATTGATGTACGCCCTGGCCGCGTCGCCGGAATTCAAGCGTTTTGCCACCGCTGCGGATTTTCTTTTCGCCCTGGAGCAGGGCTCCGTTGCTCCTGATTTTGTGCGCCGCTGGAAAAATTTCCTGGCCGAGTTTGGCTTCCGTTGCCCGGGCGAGATCGATCCCGCCACGCCGCGCCCGTACGAAACCCCGGCTCGCCTGTTTGAACAACTCAAAAACGTGCCTGTGGATGATTCTGGCTCGTTTTTCGACACAGCCTGCGCCAAACGTGAAACGGCGTACCAGGCACTTTATGAAATCGCACTAAAAAGAGGAAAAAACAAAGCCGGCGCACTGAAACGCTATTACAACCGCTGGCTGACCTTCGGCGGCTACCGAGAAACGCCCAAACATTACGTCATCAAAGTGATTGACCTGTTCCGCCGCCAGGCACTGGCCATCGCCCAATCCTTTGTCGCCGCCGGACGCCTGGATATACCTGAGCAAATCTTTGACCTGACTATCGCCGACATTGACCGCGCCCAGGCCGATTCGACGCTGAATTTACGCGCGCTGGCGGCGGAGCGTTCGGCGCCTATCCAAAAAATCCGTAAAAGCAAACTGGTGGTGCGCATCATCGACTCGCGCGGCAAAATCTACTATCCGCCCCGCAAAGCTGCCGCAGATGGCGAACTGAGCGGCGTACCCATCTCGCCCGGTGTGGTGCAAGGGCGGGTGAGGGTGTTGCACTCGGCCAGCGAAAAGAAACTGCTCCCCGGCGAAATCCTGGTCGCCCGCGCCACCGACCCCGGCTGGACGCCGCTATTCATCAATGCCCGCGGCATCATCCTGGAAATCGGCGGGGCGCTGCAGCATGGCGCAGTCGTGGCGCGCGAGTATGGAATCCCGTGCGTCTCTGGGCTGGATGACGCCACCAGCAAGTTGAAAGATGGTCAATTGGTGGAAGTCGATGGCTCAAACGGCATTGTGCGGATTTTGGAGTGAGTTGATATGAGCGCGACACACTTCGTTGTACAGGATGAATTTATTATGAGCCCATTTATCGGCATCATCCCTGGCATATTTGGCATCAGCAGCATACAACTCATCCCGACGACGACGACCAGGCCGTTCACGGTACCCGGTTCTGCGATAGTGCCGGTTCTAGCGATAGTGCCGGTTCTAGCACGGCCACGGCCACGGGCACGGCCACGGGCATTATCTCTCCGCAATGAGTTTTTGGATTTTGGCGCACAGTCGTTCCAATTCTGGTTGGCTGACATCTGCAAATTGCCTTTGGATGGTTTCCTCGGCTGAAAGGCGGAGTGTCAAAGTCAACAGTCCATTGGATGGTCCGGTTAACGAGGCGGAGATCAGGCTCCGAAGCGGGAGAAACTGCCAGATGCCGCCATATCTGCCCCCCTTGACTTTCGGGCTGCGCTCATCCTCCCGGATCAGAATCAGCTCATCGTCGGTCAGGATGGTCAAATGGACGGTGGTCACCCGCCGGGAAAAAGTCCAACCCAGCAATTTCCAGGCGGGTTCAAGGATTTCGGGCTGTAAAATGATCTGGCTGACTTTTTCTCCACGTACCAGGCTGTACCGGCCAAAATTCATAAACTTGAAGTTCGGCAAGGATAAATAATCGAATTTTGCTCTTTCCGAGAGAAAGTCGGCTTCGGCAACAACCAAGGAGACGGGCCGCATTTTGTTAAGGAAAGGGGCCAAAAGGAGATCACCGGTCGCCGGGTTGAATTCGATCAGAGCAGTACTCTCCAGGCCAATCGTGGTCACACCCTTTAAAGTGATCCACGAATACAAAAGAATATTCCCCATTTCCAGGATTTGCAGGTCTGGATATGAAAAACTTTTTGCAACCACCAGGCTGCCAGTCCACTCGAGAATCTGAATGGCGAACTCGCGATCAATGATCAATTTCTCAGTTGTCTTCGCAGGGGATTTATCGAGAGGCGGTATCAGAACCACGTATGGAAAGGTCGAGCGATCGGCAAGTTCGGCTTTGAAAAAGTCTTTGTAAAGTTCGGGCAGCGCCTCATAGGATTCAATTCTTCTTGACCAGGACATCATTGTCTGCCTGGCTCCGGTGAGGCCGGATAACGCGTTTTTGATATCTTCTGACATGCGGAATAGCCTTTCGGGCTTGATTATATAGCTCTTCAGAAAAAGAATTCGGATTTGTAGTAACGACTTCAGTCGTTTAGCGAGGAAAAGCAATGAAAGTCGCCGCTGCCATGCAAAATCATTATCTGAAAAACTATAATACCCGGTTTTGCGATAGTGCGGGAGCCGGGACTAGCGCTAGCACAGCCACGGGCAAAGTTTACTTCGGGAAGATAAAATCCTGATAATTGCCAGGATGAATCACTGCGAATTCTGAATTTGGGTAGGCGCTGGCCCATTTTTGGGGAGGGCGGACGGGTTTATTTTGCGACCACTTGAATTCGTATCCAAACAACGTTCCATCACGTTCTTCGACCAAATCCACTGCCTGTTGGTCATACGTGCGCCAAAAATAAACATTGGCGTAAATAGACTGGTAGGTGCGGTGCTTTAACCGTTCCATGATCATGAAATTTTCCCACAATTGGCCGAGATCGTTGCGCTGATCGGGCGCGTTGAACTGTGCGATCAGCGCGTTGCGAATGCCGTTATCGAGAAAATAGATTTTAGATTTGCTGGTCACTTCCTGGCGTAAGTTACGGCCAAACCCACCCAGCCGCACGATCACAAAGGCTTTCTCCAACAAATCCAGATAACGCTGGATAGTCTTGATATCTACACCGATCTGCGTGCCGAGTTCTGCCAACGAAACTTTGCTGCCCATCTGGAAAGCCAGCAGTTTAAGCAGGTCAAGCAGAGTCCGCGAATTCTTGACCCGTTCAAAAGATAGGATGTCTTTCAAAAGGGTTGAGTTTGCAATTTCCGTCAAAGTTTCGATGCGCGCCTGACGGGTGGCTGCCGTGATCACTTCAAGGTAACTGCCAAAAATCAGAAAATCGACCAGTTTTCCTGGAGTTCGAACTTATTATAGTTTGAAAGCAATTCCTGATGGGCAAGTGGATAGAGCGTCAGGGTCTGTTTACGCCCGGTAAGTGGCTCGCTAGCAGCTTGTCGGAGTAA
This sequence comes from uncultured Anaerolineae bacterium, assembly GCA_903846015.1. GTDB lineage: Bacteria > Chloroflexota > Anaerolineae > Anaerolineales > Villigracilaceae > UBA5195. The sequence continues at coordinate 4,941 of CAIMZS010000330.1, forward strand.
ATGAAGACGTAAAAACATTGGTACACTTGAACAATGACACGAAAATTTACGAAACCCGATTACACAGCGACACCAAATATACAAATCAGTCTTGGAGAAGCCATCCC
>CAIMZS010000331.1 GCA_903846015.1 uncultured Anaerolineae bacterium
CCCAATCAGAAACCAGGCCATCCAATTCCTGATCCAGTTGGTTGATTTGACCACCGGCATTTATCGCAATTGGTTCGGCAGCAGGCTTGAAACCACAGTGTGGGCAGACAGGTGCTACTTGCAGGTTTGATTCGGTTAGCGCAAAACATGTCTTCAAGCCGATCAAGCGGTTCTGGAATTCACTCAACTGCCCGGCATGCATCAATTCGATGGTTGCAAGCTTGCGCAATTGTTCAAGGCGCGGATCGTGGAGTAATGCTACCTTGCGCTTATCTTCATTCAGGTTTAGTCGTGCTTTGGTATGCAAACCGCTGTAAATGGTTTGGTATTCCTTCTTGAGCTGCGCAAGACTCTGAACTACCTGTTGGCGGAATCCGGGTTGGTTACGTTTGGTCGGTGACTTGAGTTGAGCAATATTCTGGGCTTGCAGATCGCGCATTTTCTCAACCCAGGCGTGTTCCGACGGCAATGCGAGCGCAGCCTGGGAGCAATAACTGGCCAGTGGGTTCAGATCCGTAACCAGGATTTGTATGGCTTCCACTTCTTTGAGTGTATCGAGAGCTGCTAGATGCCCCTGAATGGTGGCTGTTTCAACGTTAAAGTTTTTCAGTTTTCCAGGATTGTTAAAAGCCTGCGCGGATTCCAGAAAACCTTTGGCCGAGGCAATACGCGCCAGAAATTCGCTGCGTTCATCATCGGCATACAGGGATGTTCCCCAAAAAGATAACCCGGATTGAAGCATCTGCTGCGCCATCACCAGCCGATTGACCATCTCGACAATTTTTGGGGTTAATTCCTGGGCCACTATCGCGTCAGCCGCAGAACCACCCTGCGTGACCAGGATGGCCTTACCAGGCTCCAGGCCTACCAGTTCAAAGAGTAGTTTGAGTGCCGGTGTATTCCAATCCTTGGGGAACTCGATGTACTTGAAGCGGCTCAGATCATCTATCGATGTAGCTGCCAGGGCATCCAGCATGCTGGCGTCAAATTTCTTGCCTGGAATGGCTAATACAAGATCACCGTTGAAAACCAGGGCTGCCAGAAGAACAGCCACCCATTCCGGCTCAAGACGGTAACGGTCGGTCGCCATATACTCAACGCCATGATCTTCATTGATCAACTCGCCACGATTTAACACCTGGCCGCTGCCTTTTTTTCGCAGCAATTCCAGTATGAAATTTGCATAACGCGAACCCCCGGCTGACAGCCGCTCACCATCCAATAATTCCAATGCATCCAGAACTGCGGTCGCCTGCTGGGTTTTGGTAACTCCACGGATCCAGCGAATAGCATCCTGCGCTGCTTGAGCGCGGTTATCGTTGGTAATGGTCACCGAAAAAGTTGGGTAATCAGGTGCATCATTTTGAAAGCTGGGCGCCAGGCAGATACTGCTGACCAAATTTACCAAATCGCGAACATTCAATTTGCTGCTGCTGAGAGATATGGAAACTTGACCGCTTTTGGCCCATTCAGCCACCGTTCTGCTGACACCTTGACAGGTAACTTCAAATGCCGTTGTAATGTGCTGCAGCAGCCACTGAACCATCGTATTCGAAGTTTCCTTGGCTTTGTCTTCATAGGTTTTCTTATCCTGTCCGGATGATGTGGCAGCCAAATCCAACGCTGCCGCATAGCGTTTTAAGGTCAGGTGAAAATCATCATCGGCCTTGACTAGCCGCCAAAAAACCTCGTCGGTGCGTTTTTCATCTTTGAATACGGGCGCATCATTGGGCTGAATGAAGTAAATGTAAAAATCACGTTCTGGTTGGGCAGTTGAACGTTGGTTGGGGGTGCCAAAGAAAAGGTAACCTCTGCGCGCTGCATGTCGCTCACGCCATTC
>CAIMZS010000332.1 GCA_903846015.1 uncultured Anaerolineae bacterium
AACGATGATAGTGAGTTTCTTGCAGAATTTCTTGAGTAAGTTCGAGTTGGATGGTCATCTGACAATATTATCAAATTACCAAAAATCTGTGAATTAAATCCGCAATTTGTGACCGTGGTCAGTATAGATGGATGAATGATACTTGGAGAAGCGCACATTCCATTATGCCAGAATTTCCAACGCAAGCGCCTGGGCCTGTTCCTGATTCATGGATCCGCCTTCAGCCCAGGCGGCCTTGAATTCAGCTTCCGAGAGTTGTTCGCGCGCCTGGGATAAATAGCCTTCCAATTCTGCCTGGTAAATCGGCAGGTTGACGTGATCCTTGGTCTTACACCAGGCTTCCAGCCAACCCAATAAACAAACCGCCTGCCTGGTCATGTGCTGATCCAGAGCAAAATAGGCAACCAGTGGAATTACTTCAAGAGTGACCTGATTCCAATCGAATTCAGACATAATCAATTGAATTCCCGCCAACATGTGCTGCCGGGCTTGCGCAATCTCGCCGCGCATGCGCTCGACATTCGCCAGATGACAAACTATATTTCCCTTGTTAGGCGGCATTTTTGCGAGCGCCAAAGCTTCGCCAAGGAGAGCGGCGGCCTGGTCGACATCGCCTTGAAAACGGGCAATTTCACCCAGCCCAAGCAGTGCGCCGTTCAGAAAAAAATCATCGGGGGTGTCTTGAACCAAATTTCGCGCCTGTTGAAAATAGGAGGTTGCCCGGTCAAAATGACCCATGCCGGTGAACAAACTTCCAAGGTTGATCACATAACAGGAAAAGAAATAGCGGTCGTGCCCCTCCTCGGCCAGTGACAGGGCTTCTTGAAAGTATTTTTCAGCAGAATCCCACTCTCCGCGGTCAATGCTGATCAGCCCGAGCATATTTACAGCGAGTGACAAATGCTGCAGATCACCCGCTTTGCGGGTGTAGACCAGGCTGTCTTCAACAAGTTTGCGGGCAGTTTCTGTGCCTGACCGGGCAAAAGCGACATCTCCCAGAAGATAGATTGCCAGGCCAATGATGCGCTCATTGCCAGACAGGCGGGCTTCAACCAGGCCTTGTTCAGCAAAACTCTGGGCAGCGTCGAAACTTGTATTAATTTCTGAAAAAGCAAAGAGACCAAGCGCCCTGGCTGTGCAGGCATGATCGCCAATTTCACGCGCTAACGCTAAGCACTCATCCAGGGATTGGCTTGATTTTAGTAGGTCTACACGAGCGGCTGGATCTTGTAAATTTATGAAATTAAACAATGCCCAGGCGCGCGTGGCGTTACGTTTGGCCGGGCTGGCGCGCAGGAATATTTCAAACCACTCCAGCGCTTCTTTTCTGTAACTTCTAAAATTAAACCAGAAGGGATACAGCATATTTGACATCCGCAGCCCGGCTTCGCTGTCCCGTTCCTGGGCCCACTCCAGAGTGGCGTGGAAATTGGGGTATTCAATTTCAAGGTATTCAAGCCAGTAGGGTGATTTACGGGTGTTCAGTTCCGGTCCAATGCGTTCCGCTTGCTGCAGGAAGTAGCCCAGGTGGGCATCCCTCAAGTCGCTGACTTCTCCGGTCTCGGCCAGTTTTTCGCGCGCGTATTGACGGATGGTCTCCAGTAAATAATAACGGGCTTCAGGGCCGTGCTCATAATCGACTGCCACCAGTGATTTATCTGCCAGGCGGGTGAGCAGATCGAGGGCCTCTGCATTGGCACAGATCACTTCGGCGGCCTCCAGGCTCCAGCCGCCCATAAAGACGGACAGCCGGCGTAAAAACGCGCGCTCGTCGTCAGAGAGCAGGTTGTAACTCCAATCGATCAGGGCGCGCAGGGTTTGCTGGCGCGGCAGCGCGGTGCGGCTGCCGCCCGTCAGCAGGCGGAAGGCATCATCCAGCCGGGTGGAGATCTGCTCCAGTTTGAGCATTTTTATGCGCGAAGCCGCCAGCTCGATCGCCAGGGCGATGCCGTCCAGACGCTGGCAGATCTGTGCGATCAGTGGCGCGTTGGCCGGTGTGATTTCAAAGCCTGGCAGCACCGCCGAGGCGCGTTCGATAAACAGGCGCACCGCCTCAGAATTTTCGATGACCTGCAGGCCGCTTTTTGAACCGGGCAGTGAGAGCGACGGCACACGGTAGGCGTTTTCACCTTCGATCCCGAGCGCCTCGCGGCTGCTGGCGATGATGCGCAGATCCGGGCAGGCGTGCAGCAAGGCATCACACAATTCGGCGCAGGCGTCGATCAAATGTTCGCAGTTATCCAGCACCAGTAATACTTTCCTGGCGCGCAAGTAATTGATCAGGGCGTCCTGTGCGCTGGTATTGGAAGCGGGCTTGACCCCCAGCGCGGCGCACACGGTTTGAGGCACGAGCGACGGGTCAACCAGCGGTGCCAATTCCACCAGCCAGACTCCGATCGGAAATTGGGGCAGCAGTTCGGCAGCCACCTGGATGGAAAGGCGCGTCTTGCCGATGCCGCCTGAACCGGTCAGGGTCACCAGGCGGTTCTTCTCCAAGCGCTGCCTGATCTGCCCGGTTTCCTTTTCCCGCCCGATAAAGGTTGAGAGCTGGATGGGCAGGTTGTTGCGGGTTTTATCGAAGGTTTTCAGTGCTGGAAAATCGCCGGGCAGATCCGGAACGCACAGTTGGTACAGGCGTTCTGGCCTGGGAATGTCCTTGAGATTGCGTTCGCCCAGGTCGATCAGCCCGGCCTGGTTGGGCAGCCAGTCACGGGTCAGGTCATGCGCCGCTTGTGAAAGCAGGATCTGACCGCCGTGTCCGGCAGACATCACGCGCTGCACCAGCGCCAGGGTGGAATAGCCCTGGTAAACGCTTTCGTTCCATTCGGCTGCGCCGGTATGGATGCCCATCCTAACCCTGACGGGCGTCCCGCCCCAATCTTCCGCCTGTAAATTTCTCTGGGCGTCGATCGCCGCTCTGATGGCAGCGCCCGCGTTGTGAAAGGCCGCGCAGACGGCATCGCCGATGACCTGGAAGACATGCCCGTTGTTTTGTGCTACAGCCGCTCGCAGGATCTCATCATGGCGGGCGTGCAGGCTCTCCCAGCTTTCGGGGTGTTCGCGGGCGTGTTTAGTGCTGGCCTCGATATCGGTGAACAGGAAGGTGACCGTACCGGACGGCAGCTCCGGCTTGGCGGCTCTTAAGGTGAGGGGCGTGGGTGTGGCAAAGCGTTTTTCCGGCTGAGAGGCGCCTGAGGGCGTCAGCGGCGCGCGTCCATTGAGCATATCCTCCAGCTCGGCCCCCACCAGGCGTACGCTGTGGATACGCTGCTCGGGGTCTTTTTCCAGCATGCGCTGAACCAGGGAAACCAGCCCATCGGGTATATCCGGAACAGACAGCTTCAGATCGGGAGTGGGCTGGGTCAGGATGGCGGTCAGCTTGGTGGTGAGGGAACCGCCTTTGAAGGGCAGGGATCCAGAGAGCATCTGGAACAACAGCACGCCAAATGACCAGACGTCCGAGCGTTCATCCAACTGCTCGCCCTGGCAGGCCTCAGGCGAGAGATAATCGACGGTGCCGACCAGCACGCCAGTTTGTGTCAAGTGCGGGGTGTCGGCAGAGTAGGCGATGCCGAAATCGGTCAGGCGCGGCGTGCCGTCCTGGGCGATCAGCACGTTGGCGGGTTTGAGATCGCGGTGGGTGATACCGAGGCGGTGGGCGCGCGTCAGGGCGTCCGCCAGGTCGAGCGCGATCTGGATGGCGTTATCCGGGATGATGCGCCCCTTGGCGGAGAGCGTATCCTGCAGCGAGCCGCCGGGCACATATTCCATCGCCAGGTAGTGCTGGTCGTTTTCTTCAATGGTGGTGATCATGCGGACGATGTTAGGGTGGTTGAGCTGGCGCAGGGCCTGGCCTTCACGTTTGAAGCGTTCGAGCATGCCGGGGTCGCGCGCCAGCACATCCGGGTTGAGCGCCTTGACCGCCACCGTTTCCCCGGTCTGGTTATCGATGGCGCGGTAAACCACTCCCATGCCGCCGCGCCCAAGCAGGTCTT
>CAIMZS010000333.1 GCA_903846015.1 uncultured Anaerolineae bacterium
CAAAAAGAGGCGGTTTCCTTGAACCGCCTCTTTTTGTTTTATTCCTTCATCTTCACATAAAAAAGGTTTGAGCCATCTGTCTCTTGTGAGCGCATTTCAAAGAAATCTTTGAGATTGCCAACCAACCTGGAAAGTTGACGTTGACCATAGGTGCGTGGGTCAAAGCCGGGATCGAGTTGGTAGAGAGCGTTACCCATATGGTCGAGTCGCGCCCAACCATCCTCCTGCACTGCCATATCAAAGGCTTTTTCCAGCATGGGCATAGGGTCTGGTTCTTCTTTTTCTTCTTTTTCTTCTTTCTTTTTACCGTTGGTACTGGCGCTCTTTTTTACGGGTTTTTTGGTGATTTTGGGTTCTGTTACCAGGTTTTCAGTGTAAACGAAAACATCGCAGGCATTGACGAATGGCTTTGGGGTTTTCTTTTCACCAATACCCATCACATAAATGCCAGATTCGCGGATGCGCGTAGCTAATCTGGTGTAATCGCTGTCGCTGGAGACCAGGCAAAAACCGTCCACCACCCTTGAATGCATGATATCCATCGCATCGATGATCATGGCGCTATCGGTAGCGTTCTTACCGATTGTATAGCGGAATTGTTGGATCGGTTGGATAGCGTGAAAGTTGAGAACATCCTTCCACGAGTTCATATTGGGCGTGGTCCAGTCGCCATAAATGCGGCGTACGGTAACCATGCCATATTTGCCAGCCTCCACTAACATTTGCGGCAAAAGGCTGGACTGGGCATTATCGCCGTCGATTAACATGGCGATTTTTCTTCTTGAGAGGGATGAAATTTGCTCTTCAGGCATAAATTGATTATACTTGCTTATCTTCACGGAGGAACCATGGAAATTGACCTTGTCTGCAAAATGGAAGTTGATCCGAAGACTGCCGAGTGGAAGTCCGAATATAAGGGCAAGATGTATTATTTCTGCGCGCCTGGCTGTAAGCGTACTTTTGACAAAGACCCAGAAGCCTATGTCGGCGGTAAAGCACCGTTGATTATGATGGGGTAGCTTCACAGGCAAGAATCAGGATTATTTCATTACACAATCTTTATAATACCTTTATCCCAGGTTCATAGCAGCCATGAACACTCTGGTAGAATATTTGTATGGCCAAAATCCTTATTATCGATGATGAACCTTCGATTGTGAACCTCGTCAGCGCGTATCTCAAGCCTGAAGGTTACGAAGTATTTATTGCTTCCGATGGCATTTCCGGGCTGAAAGCAGCCAAGACCTATAAACCGGATTTGATTGTGTTGGACCTGATGCTGCCGGGTATGGACGGAATTGAATTGCTTACCCGTTTGCGACGCGAATCGGATGTTTATGTGATTCTGCTGACGGCGCGCACGGAAGAGACAGATAAGATTGTTGGCCTTTCGGTAGGGGCGGATGATTACGTCACCAAGCCTTTCAGCCCACGCGAACTTGTTGCACGCATCAAAGCAGCCCTTCGCCGGCTGCAAGCAGGTAATGGCGCCGGAGATGCCAGTGTGATGGCCTTTAAACGCCTGACGATTGATTCAGCAGCGCGAATTGTCACGGTGGATGGACAAATCATCGAGTTGACCGCCATTGAATTTGACCTGCTAAAGACTCTGGCTGAGAAGCGCGGCCGGGTATTGACTCGCGAACAACTACTCGAAAAAGTTTGGGGCGGATCGTATTTTGGCGAAATTCGGGTTGTGGATGTGCATCTTGGTCACGTGCGCCAAAAACTGGGAGGCGATTTCTTTACAACTGTGCGCGGCGTTGGTTACCGCTTTGAGGAAGAGCTGGCGTGAAATCTATCCGTGAGCATATCAGCGCCAAACTTTTCCTTTCTTACCTGGCTGTGCTGATCGTTGGCGCGGCTGTTTTGTTATTTGCGGTCATATTTACCGCCCCCGGGGCCTACGATCGGCATATGCAGATGGCCCAGGGGTTGACAAATAGCACCGGCACTCCCGTTCCATTTCCAGGAATGATGGATATGGGCCGTGGTCGCGGCTTGGGCCAGGGGGCCGGGTTTGTTAATTTTCGTGATGGTGTGCTCGAATCGCTTGGGTATGCGGTCATTGCTGCCGTTCTGGTGGCAGTGGCAGTCAGTATTCTATTTAGCCGGAACATAGTTGCGCCATTGCAAGCCATGATGAGTGCTTCACAACGTATTTCAGATGGGAGTTATGGCGAGCGTGTGGCTGTCAATGGTTCCGACGAGCTGGCTCAATTGGCTGTGCGCTTCAACCGCATGGCTGAACGACTGGAACAGACAGAATCCATGCGCCTCCAGCTTTTGGGCGATGTCAGCCATGAATTACGTACTCCCTTGACAGTTATTGGTGGGTTCATGGAAGGGTTGACTGATGGGGTTTTACCCGCAACGCCCGAAACGTATGAACAGGTACGCATGGAGGCTGGTCGACTCAGCCGCCTGGTGGATGACTTGCAGGAACTTAGCCGGGTTGAATCACATGCTTATCGATTAGAAATTCATGCAGTGGCATTAGCAGGCCTGGTGGAGACGGTTACAAAGCGGCTCGCTCATCAATATGCAGAAAAAAAGGTTGAATTGACATTGACTGGTGGAAGCGCGGAAATTCCGTTTGCCGATCTGCCGCTTGTGTTGGCCGACGAAGATCGTATCATCCAGGTTTTGATGAATTTAATGGCTAATGCTCTGGCATATACCCCTACGGGTGGCGAAGTAGTTGTTTCGGCTGTCCGAATTGGTAAGGAAGTGCAGATTTCTGTTACAGATAACGGTACGGGTATTCCAGTCGAAAGCTTGCCCCATATTTTTGACCGGTTTTACCGTGTTGACAAATCCCGTTCTCGTGCAGCTGGAGGCGGTTCTGGTATAGGATTGACGATTGCCCGGGCTTTTGTTAACGCGCATGGGGGACGTATCTGGGTTGAAAGCGCTGGCGAGGGAACGGGATCTACTTTTTCATTTACGCTGCCGGTTGTGAAATAGATTCGCTTTTCCCACCTTGCAAGTATCTTAAATCTTCCTTAAAGTTTTGTTTAACCACTTGTAATCCAGAGTGTTTTGTGCAATAATAGTATTGCACTTCGAAAAAAGCAAAACCAGCGAAAACTGGTGACGCAAAGTCCGAGAGTCTAATGTGTGATAAGACACACTATGATAGTCTGACTATCGAAAAACGCAAAACCAGCAAAAGCTGGCGGCACAAAGCCAGAGGGTCTAAAGTCAAGATAACATAATTTGACCAGGATCGCCCGGCAACCGAAACGCAAAACCGATGAAAATCGGTGACGCAAAGTTATGGGTCTAAAGTCAGCTTTATCGGTAACGTTTTACTGACTATGATTGCCAGACTACCGAAAAGTGCAAATATTCCTGCCGTTGGACGCCCCCCTCGTTCGACGGCAGGTTGTTTTTAACGAATCTTTCCCAAACCGCGCAGCACTCTTTCAGGGGTAAGGGGGAATTCATCGAACCAGACACCTGTGGCAGCGTGCACGGCGGATATGATAGCCGGAGCCAGGGATAGATAAGGTAGTTCGCCCAATCCTTTTGCTCCCCAGGGTCCGCGATCATCGGGAATTTCAATCACCACCGACTCGACCACATCTGGAATGTCTCGGATGGTGGGGATTAAGTAGGTGCTGAGCTGATCGGTGAGCACATAGCCGCCTTTCGTGATGAAATTCTCCATCATGACATACCCTTGGGCTTGAACAACTCCGCCTTCGATTTGGCCTTCCACTTGAGTTGGGTTAATAGCCGTACCTACATCATCGGCGGATATGATTTTTAGGATATGTATCTGGCCGGTATCCGTATCGACTTCCAGCTCTGCAACCTGAGCGACATAGGAATAGGCAAAATTGGGCATACATTTCCCAGTTTCCTTGTCAAAGGGTGTGGTTTCCGGGGCAAGGTAGGTGTATTCAACCATTGCCGGGTGTTCTTCGGCATCCCATTTCGCACGGGCTTGCAGGGCCGCACCCTTGACAGCGTTACCCGACATAAAGGTTAGTCGCGAGGCTGAAGCTGACCCAGCATTGCCCATGTCCAGAGTATCCATTGTCACCATTTCAACAATGGACATCGTTACACCAATCGCTTCGGCAGCCATCTGGGCCAGAATGGTGTGGTTGCCTTGCCCAACTTCGGCGGCAGCGTTATACACAATCACCTTTTCGATCATTCCATTTCCAAAGATTTCAACACGCGCCCAACTGTTTTCCTTGTAACCAAAACTGAAACCAATATTTTTAAAACCAGCGGCAAGCCCGATTCCATGGGCGAGCCAGGGTTTATCGTCAAGGTTTTGAACCGGTGCGCGGTTATTTTGCCATTGGCCAGCAATTTTTTCCCAACCAGCGCGTTGAGCTGCGGCTTCGATCACCTCTACTGCTGTGACAGGGCCAGGTGGCGGAGATTGTACGTCGAGTGTGTCGCCAGGTTGAAGGGCGTTACGCAGGCGAAATTCGACCGGGTCAAGACCAAGTTTTTCGGCCAGCTTGCTCATTTGCATTTCGGCCATGAACTGAGCCTGTGGCGCTCCAAAGCCTCTGAATGCCGCACTCGGTAAATTGTTGGTATACACGCCATAAACGTCAGATTTGACGTTTGGAATGGCATATGGACCTGTCTGGGTGATGGTGGCATTGCCCAAAACTTTGTTTGAAGTATACATATAAGCGCCACCATCGGCGATGAAGGTGGTTTCACATGCGGTTAATTTCCCTGCTTTGGTGGCACCCCACCGGGCGCGTATGACCATCGGATGGCGTTTGGCATGACCGATAAGCGACTCCTTGCGCGACCAGACGATCTTGACTGGTTTGTTCAATTTCATGGCTGCCAGTGCCAGGACGATCTGCACTGACATGTCTTCGCGCCCACCAAAGGCGCCGCCGATGGCCGGGTATTGTACGCGAACCTTTTCGAGTGGTAGGCCTAGCGAATGCGCGATTTGTTTTTGATCGGCATGGGTCCACTGCCCGGCTGCTTTCACCGTCACCAGACCGTTTTCATCAACATACGCGATACCTGCTTCCGGCTGGAGATAGGCATGTTCCTGGGCTGGTACGCGGTATTCGCCTTCCACGATTACATCGGCCTGGGCAAAACCTGCCTCTACATCGCCTTTGCGGATTCTGTCGTGGACACAGATGTTTGAGACACTTATTTTCGGATGGATGGAAAAAGCTCCAGGTTTTATGGCTTCTTCTGGATCAGTCAAGACAGGTAGTTCTTCAAATTCAATCTTGATCAGCTTTACAGCTCTGGCAGCGATTGCCTCAGTTTCGGCGACAACTACGGCGACCTGATCGCCCACAAAGCGGACAATATCTGCATCGGGTATGCTGGAACCCGGACCACAAAGGACAGGTTGGTCATTAATTTGTAAGCCATATTCGTTGACTGGCACATCCTGGGCAGTGTAAACGGCTTCGACACCCTGGACGGCTTTTGCAGCGGATGTATCTATGCTTATTACGCGGGCATGCGGTTTTCCCGAGAAGAGAATTTTCATGTGCAGCATGCCATCCATGACGATATCGCCTGAGTAGCGGGTTTCGCCGGTGACTTTGCCTTTTGCATCGATCCGAGGGATGGATTGCCCTACAATTTTGGTATTCATTGTTCACCTTTGTAAAAATCTGATAGTTGATCTAATTATACATCCGCTTGAAGTTTGCAATTATGACTGTATGGGATTATAGTTTGAAACATGTCAGATAATCTTAATGCCAAAATAACCAATTTTGTTGCGCGGCTCATGTTACATCAACTAACCCTGGAGGATGCTGTTTTTTCATTATCTTCCATCCATGCTGACCTTGAACAACCTGAGGTGGACCGCTCTTTTTACGAACAATATGCGCACCTGATGCAAACCTTTCATGAGCAGATGCCGTCCTTGTATGAACAAGTCATTTCTGTACTTCATGGGCACAAGGTCTCTCTGTCAAGTGATTTACCCGAAAATGGGGATGGCGAAGTGATGGAGGCATCTGCCAGTTCGAAACTGAAAAACGAACCTGGCAAGGAAGGCGAAGCAGAAACAGAAGGTGGAGAAGAAGAAGCAGAAGAAGGTGGAGAAGAAGAAGCAGAAGAAGGTGGAGAAGAAGAAGCAGAAGAAGGTGG
>CAIMZS010000334.1 GCA_903846015.1 uncultured Anaerolineae bacterium
ATATGGGCAACCTATCAGAGCGTGATTACATGTCCTATCGTCGTATTTTCGAGGTGGTGGTTAACAGCCTGCCGGCACCCCACCTGCTTATTTATCTAAAGGCGCCTGTTGAAGTTTTGATGGAACGGATCCGTGTCCGCGCACGCGGTATTGAAACCGGCATCAGCGCTGAATACTTGAGCCTGCTCGATACATTTTACGATGATTGGCTTAAGTCTTTTGATCTTTGCCCCGTTCTGACCATCCGTTCCGATAACCTGGACTTTGTCAACCAGGCCAGCGCGCTGGACATTGTCACCCGGCGTATGAACGACAAACTGGCCGGCAAGGAAGTGCTCGACCTTTAGGGGTCGGCAGCTCCCCGATTATTTCTTTGATAAGGATGTTTTGATGATTACCTTTGGACCCATGTCGGATGATGATTTTGCCGCATTTATCCGTAAAGCCATTCCTGAATATGCCTATGACCAGATGCGGGCTGGGAACTGGACATCGACCGAAGCGGCTGGCCGGGCGCGCGCAGAATTTCAGCAGATGCTGCCTGAAGGTCCGCAAACCCCGAATGCGTATTTGCATGTCATCCTGGATGAGCAGGGCCATAAGATTGGCATGCTCTGGTATTTTGTAGATCCATCCCGAACAAAAAAGACAGCTTTTTTAATCGAGTTTTTCCTGTTTCCGGAGGGGCGGCGCAAAGGCTATGAAGCCCAGGCCCTGGCTTTATTTGAAGATGAAGCGCGCAGCCTGGGGGTGGAGCGTGTGGAACTTCAAATTTTTAGCCATAAGGGCGAAGATATCCAACTTTATCGCGAGAATGGTTTTCAAGATACCAGCATTTTCTTTTCGAAAAATCTGGTTGAGTAGGAGCGGATATGATCAGGCTTGAACCAATGACCGAGGTCGGTTTTGAAGATTACCTGGCAAAGGCGATCCCTGAGTATGCTGCCGATAAAGCCCAGGCGGGCAACTGGCCGGAAGCTGAAGCGCTTGAGCTTTCGCGGAAGGAATATCAGAATTTGCTGCCCGAGGGGCTTAAGACCGCCGGAAATTATCTGTTTACCCTGGTCAATGATCATGCTGAGGCGGTGGGCTACCTGTGGTATGCCCGGTTGGAAAAACGGCCGGAAGCGGCCTTTATTTTTGATTTTGAGGTCTATTCAGCTTTTCGTCGGCAGGGTTATGCCAGTCAGGCGCTGGCAGCCCTGGTACTTCAGGCTGGAGGCGAGGGATTTAAGAAACTTGAGCTGCATGTTTTTGGGTATAATACTGCTGCGCGTGAACTTTACAAGAAAAGCGGTTTTATCGAAACCAATGTCAACATGGCCAGGGATATTTAATGTTCAGGATGATTGAAAAAGGAGCCTGCCCGTGACAACTGATGCTCTGCCCACCGCCACCCCGTTGATCCGTGAAGATCTGATCGCGCTGTTGCATGAGCTGCCGCTGTTCAACGAACTACCACGTGGGGAATTGAAATACCTGGCCTATACCTTGAATCAGCTCCCTTTGAACGCCAATACAGTTATCTTTCGCGAAAATGAAGTCGGAGAAAGCTTTTATATTGTTGTGAGTGGTCAGGTGGATGTGATCATGGCCATGGACACGCCCGATGAAAA
>CAIMZS010000335.1 GCA_903846015.1 uncultured Anaerolineae bacterium
CGGCTCGTATCTCAATGCGCCTCCCAAATAATATTTAACCGACCGGAGCCCGATCCCAAGCTTGGGATCGGGCTCCGGTCGGTTAAATATTATTTGGGAGGCGCATTGAGATACGAGCCGAAATAGGCGGCCATGTATTCAAAAACGCTAGTTCGGCCTTTATGGTTCGGATTTTTGGCGTCCCACTGGGCAGTGTAAGAAGCAACTACATCATTGGCGTCGAAATCAGCGCCATTGCTGAACTTGACACCCTGGCGCAGGTGGAAGGTCCATTCGGTCACGTCCGAATTCGACTCCCAGCTTTCGGCCAGGGCCGGAATAACCTTGGTGCCGCCGTATTCAAAACCCAGGAGGCTATCATAGAGCTGTAAGCAGGCCCGCAAAGTTTCGCCATCGCTCTCATCACCGCACCAAAGGGCGATCGGTTCGGCGCTTTGCATCCAGACAACCTGCCCAGAGGCGGTTGTCATTTCGCTGAAGTTTTCGTTAAGCGGTCCTTCAACCACATTTCCAACAGCTGCCTTGTAGGCATTCGCAGTTGCACCGTGCGCAACCGGGATCATGGGCACATGCTGTTTAATCAGGGCGTTGACCAGGTCATAGTGCTGCTGGCGCACAACCGGGTCGCTCACCTGCGCCGCGGATTTGATCTCCTTCACGATATCGGGGTACTCGGTTCCGAAACGCGGAGAATTGGATGCAAAGTGAAAATCATAGAAGTTGGATGAGTCGGGATAATCCATGCCCCAGCCATTCAAGTAGAAAGTCTGTTCACCCTTGGCAACTGAATCAAGGAACGGGCCAGATTCCATCTTGTTGAGTGTAACTTTGATGCCTACATCAGCCAACTGGGCCTGGATATCCTGCGCTACCTGGTTGATATGTGGAACATAAACACGAACCACATCGCGGTAAGACAGCGTAAGTTCAAAACCATTGGGGAAACCGGCTTCTTTCAGCAAGGCCTTTGCAGCAGTGGGATCATACTTGTACCAACTGGCGCCATCGCCTGTGGTGCTAAACCCGGGGTTGAAGCTTTCGGGGACAAACTGTTCGGCAGCGGTTGAACCGGCTGGGTAGAAGGAGTCGATAATTCGTTTCTTATCGATCGACATAGCCATTGCCTGGCGGACTTTCTCATTGTCAAACGGCTTCTTGGTATTGTTTAAGCCGATATATAAAACGTTTCCAGTCTGAAAAGGCGCTAAGCTCAAGCTCTTATCACCCTCGATGGTCGGATAGTCTTCTGAGGACGGAGCAAAGATGCCATCAACGGTACCGGATTGCAGTTCCAACAGACGTTGAGCAGCCTCGGCGGACCAACGGAAGATCAGTGTCTTATTCTTGGGCGCACTCCCCCAGTAATTCGGGTTGGCCTCAAAAGTGATATGGTCACCATGCACCCATTCCTTCAAGATATACGGACCTGTGCCATTGGGAGCAGCACCCATCTTGACAGAATCACCACCGTTTGCAGCCAGGTAATCCTTATCCTGGATGGCAAACACACCGAAGGCAACCTTTTGAAGGAAAGCTGGGTCGGGATAGCACAGGCTGAACTTAACGGTTGACGCATCGACGGCCTCAATGGCCTTGAACTCGCCACCATAGGTGCAGTCGGAAGCAGCCAGTTTATCACCCACAAAGGCGGGAGCAGGCACAGCAGTAGCGGCGGGCACAGCAGTAGCGGCAGGCACAGCAGTAGCAGCAGGCACAGCGGTAGCGGCAGGTGCAGCCGGGGCAGCAGGCGCTTCGGTGGCCGGGGTACCGCAGGCGGCCAGAAGCATGCTAGCCAAAACAAACATGGAAAGCAATACATAAACCGTACGTTTCATAGTTTCTCCTCCAGAGAGAAATAAGGTGAGGTGGTTTAGTGAATCTAAATAACAACAGAATAATCCACATCTCCATCTGCATGGAATACATAGTAATTATAATGTACTTTTTCACAATAATATTCTACGTTGCCAAAGATTCCTAAAGTGTTGAAGCGTATAAACGCTCATACACTTCCAAAACGATATCGCTCCCTTGCAATCCCGAGCAAAGACAAGCACCAAAATCCTCCACAAGTTGGGGCAATGTGTTAGTATTTCTCGGGTATTGCCCCATGCGTTTTAAAGTATTTTTATCGTGTAATGTTATCTGTTCTCATCCCATATTATGGTTATTGAATATCATAAATGTGAACAACAAAAGCTAAAACTTGGAGAGTATTATGACTAACGCTCATCTTGAAAAACTATACAACGCCATGGAAGCCTCCAAACTGGATTCCATCGCCATCAACCCTGGCCCGACCCTTTCCTACCTGACGGGATTAAGCTTCCATATCAGTGAACGCCCGGTGGTAATATTTTTTACCCCCGGCAAGGACCCTGCTATCATCCTACCAGATCTGGAAACTCCCAAGCTGGCGCGCGCTCCCTTTGCAATGCAGGCCTTTCCCTATTCCGAGCTGCCAAATGAATGGCCAAAAGCTTTCGAAAACGGCATCCTGGCGCATGGCATCAAAAATAAATCCATCGGCGTGGAGCCACGCGCACTTCGGATACTGGAATATCGTTTCATCGAAAATGCTGCGCCGGGAGCCAGCTTCCCGGATGCTTCTGAAGCGCTGGCCTCACTTCGGATTATAAAAAATTCTGATGAGATCGCCAAAATGCGTCGGGCCGTGGTCATCGCCCAGGATGCCCTCAAGGCCTGCCTGCCCCTGATCAAGATCGGCATGCGTGAAAAAGAACTGGCATCTGAATTGACCATTCAAATTCTCAAGAATGGATCTTCGCCTGAAATCCCCTTCTCCCCGATAGTCGCCAGTGGGCCAAACAGCGCTAATCAACACGCATCCCCAACCGACCGAAAACTCCAGGTTGGCGACATGCTGGTAATCGATTGGGGCGCGGCTTTTGAAGGATATACTTCCGACCTGACCCGCACTTTCGCTGTTGGCGAGGTGGATGCCGAATGCCAAAAGATTCACAAGATCGTACAAGAAGCCGCCGAAGCAGGGCGCGTTGCCGGAAAACCTGGCGCTCCGTGCGCCGCAGTGGATAAAGCTGCCCGTAACATCATCGAGAGCTATGGTTATGGCGTTTATTTCAATAGCCGTACAGGTCACGGAATTGGCATGGAAGGTCACGAAAATCCGTATATGCGCGGTGACAATTTACAGATCCTTGAACCTGGCATGTGCTACACCGTTGAACCCGGAATATACCTGACCGAACGCAACGGTGTGAGAATTGAAGATGATATGGTCGTCACCGAAAATGGTGCGGAAAGTATGAGTGACATGCACCGGGAACTTCAAGTGGTTGGATATTAGTGTCATCTTGAGCAATTAGGCTGAAGCCCTGACCCTGTCAAGCCGAAACAAAAGCATTTTATCCACAGATGACACCGACTTCACAGATTTTAAATGCATTATCGTTCTTAAAAATCTGCGACATCTGCGCCATCCGTGGACATAAATTTCTTGCTTCTTGTCCCGTAAAAGACTCGGGACGATAAGCAAGAATCCAAATTTAATGTAATCAGCTGAGAAAGGTTGAACTGTTTCATCCTTACAATCAATCTCATCGCTCATATCGCTGCGATACCATCCCAAATGATCTTATTGGGAAGCAATCCACCCATAAAGAGTGAAATAACATCAACATTGGATTGCTTTCCGCCCGCTCCGCGGGGCAAGAGCGGCGCCTACTACTAATGACATAATTGTCATTTTCTCATCAAGTACCGCCCCCGGCGGTATGCACGAATCTCGCAACGACATTTCGAAGTTGTTAATTTGTCCAACCATTCTCTGACCAATACAAAGAATCCAACTTTAACGGTACCGTGTGTTTGTTCGAACGTAATTTAACCAAACAACTAACCCATTAATATTCAAAATCCTGAAATATACCTTCGCCACGTTCGGGAAAAATCCCAACTTGTTTTGATGATCTCAAGGAGAAACTATTATGAAAGGCTTCTATCAAGATGGTAATGCGCTCCTTTGGGAACGAAACTATGAAAAAATGCGCATTGAGCCATGGGGGATTGACAGTCTACGCGTACGCGCATCAATGGGGACTCGGATCCAGCTCGATTTGCCCACTGGGTTAATCGACCCGGTTCATAGTGGCGCACAAATCGAGATTGGTCCCGAGCAGGCCACCATCTGTAATGGCGATATCACAGCCATTGTGCGTGAAAACGGGGATATTCGCTTCGTCAATTCCGCCGGAATTACGCTTCTCGAAGAAGAGTTGAGACCAAATCACCAGAGCAATTGGCCCGCGGCGCGCTGGTATCAGGCTGTGCCAGGCGATCTCTGGAAGATCGAAGTTCGCTTCAAGTCCATCGAAGATGAAAAGCTATACGGCCTGGGCCAGCAGCGCCACGGGCGGCTAAACCAGAAGGGCTGCGTAATCGAACTGCTGCACCTTCCCAATCGCACGTCGATTCCCTTCGTATTATCCACTCACTGCTATGGCTTTTTATGGAATAATCCAGCCGTTGGGCGAGTGGAATTTGGCTATAACGGCACTAAATGGGTGGCGCAGGCTTCTCCCCAGATCGATTACTGGATCACGGCTGGTGATACCCCGGCTGAGATTATGGAACACTACGTGGATGCCACCGGACACGCTCCTTTACTGCCCGAGTTTGCCTCCGGCTATTGGCAGTCCAAGCTGCGTTATGACTCCCAGGAACAGCTTATGGAGGTAGCCCGCGAGCATAAACGCCGAGGCCTACCCATCTCGGTAATCGTGATCGACTTCTTACACTGGACTGTGATGGGTGAGTGGGAATTCGACCAGGAAACCTGGCCCGATCCGCAGGCGATGATCGACGAGCTGAATTCAATGGGCATTAAGGTGATGCTGTCGATCTGGCCAACAGTCAGCGAGCACAGCAAATACTATAAAGAAATGAATGAACGCGGTCTTTTGGTACGCAACGAGCGTGGCATCCCGGTCAATATGATCTTTATAGATAACCGCCCCAGCGGCCCGATACACCTGCATTTCTATGATACTCTGAATCCCGAGGCACAGCAGTTCGTATGGGAAAAAGTCCGTGACAACTATTACCGCTACGGTATCAAGGTTTTCTGGTTGGATGAGGCCGAGCCGGATATGGACCCGATGGACCCGGACAACCTGCGTTATCACCTGGGTAACGGGCTGGTTGTTACCAACCTTTACCCGCTGATGTTCGCTAAGGGTTTCTACGATGGTATGCGTGCCGAAGGCGAAACTGAGATTATCAACCTGGTGCGCAGTGCATGGGTTGGCAGTCAACGCTACGGCGCCGCCGTTTGGTCGGGCGATATTGACACTACGTTCGAGGAGCTGCGCGTCCAGGTGCGCGCCGGGTTAAATATGGGGCTGAGCGGTATCCCATGGTGGACAACAGATATCGGTGGCTTCTTTGGCGGTAATCAGGAAGACCCCTCTTTCCGCGAGCTGCTGGTTCGCTGGTTCCAATTTGGGGTCTTCTGCCCACTGTTTCGGTCACATGGATTCCGCGAGCCAAGGGTCCGGATCCCCACCCTGCGCGGCGGCCCAAACGAGGTGTGGTCGTACGGCGAGAAAGTCTATGGCATCCTCAAGGAATTCCTTTTCTTACGTGAGCGCCTACGCCCTTATATTATGGAGCAGATGCGCGTCGCCAGTAAAGTCGGCGCCCCACCTATGCGTCCTTTGTTCTTCAACTTCCCCAATGACCTGGCTAGTTACAATATTGAAGACCAGTTTATGTTTGGCCCTGACCTGCTGGTTGCCCCGATAACCGAAGCTGGTGCAGTTTCACGCAATGTTTACCTTCC
>CAIMZS010000336.1 GCA_903846015.1 uncultured Anaerolineae bacterium
CTTCAAAAGAGCCTGTTCCACCTAATTATTTTTTGCCACTTTTTACGCTTTTCGAGATGATTGCACAACGGTTACGCTAGCCCAAAATATGGTTATTTCAAAAGCTGTTGCGTGAAAAGTTTCCATGGTGCGTTTTTACAAGAGTTTTTTTCATAGCACTCTCAGGCAAGGATGGCAGTTTTCTCAAAAAAGGCGCATTTTCACGGTCTCCGGTACGTTCTGAGACTGCTTTGTTTGTCGTCTTTTCATTGAGGTTAAGTCGTTGCCTTTCGGCGAGCCGCGTAGAACTCGGCTTTCTCATTGTTATTGAGCGCTTTATAGAGGAGTTCAAGTTCTTCAAAGACGTATGGATCAGGCTCTCCTGCTTCGTCACATTCGCTTTCGAGGCGTAATTGAATCTCAATTGCCTGGTTGAATTGACCCAATGCGCGTAGTGTCCAGGCGATCATCCAATGCGCAATTCGGATTGTCTGTGGATTTCCGTCCCGCTCATGTGCAGCGAGTGCAAGTTTGAATTCTAAAAGCGCGTCTTCATGGCGTCCGAGAAGATGAAGTGCGTATCCCGTATTGTTGTGGAGAGAGCCTTCCCACTTCTTTGTGTCCGGCTGTGAAGATGATTGCATAAGAGTCGTGGCCTGACGATTCCACTCAACCTGTTCTTCGGGTGCAATATCCACGAAGGTCATCATATGAAGTGCGTCGATAGCCAGGCTGTCAAGTTTTCCGTTTTTTGCGAGTTCGTAAGCACGCATGTAAGCGGAACGAGCCAGTTCTTTAACTTCGGCTGTTTGTGACTCTGGAGGATGGGTGGCAGAGGAGTAAGTTCGCCCTAACTCAAGATAGTATCGAACCTTCGTTTCAACGCTGGAGTCCTGAATCTGTGGCTCAATGTCGGAAAGGATTTGCTGGGCTTGATGGAAGTTGCGACGGATTCCATATGTTCGAGCAATTTGGGTCTGAAGCAATAAGGCGTCATCGGCAGACGCATTGGAAAGCGCAGAGCGAAAGCGATCTTCGCTCAGCTCGGGTTTGTTGAAATCCCAAAGTGCAGAAACATCAATTGTCATGAAACATCTCTCTCATAAAGTATTCGGTAAATAAGAATAAGACTGGGCATGGCGGCTAACGGAAAGCTTTACTGGCAGCTTCGAGAAATAGCTCTCGTAACGGGAAAATAAACTGCCTGGATAAGCCGGTTTGGCGGAGTCATTGAATCGTCCGCGTTGCAAGCAGTGGTGGGTGGCTGATTTTGCGGATAGGATATTTCTGCTCGTGATATGTATGTTATGATTTTAGCGCAGCAGCTACTGTAAGCGTGACCTGGGCGATTGCCCAAACGCAAAACCCTGGTAATAATTGGATTTCTCCATTTTTAGGGTCAATGTGGGTAACCAGGGGTGTCGTCAGAATGGTCAAACCGAACGATATAACACAAATAAGGCAAAAAGATGCATAAATCAGCCACACTTTATGTACTTTCTCAGGCGCTGATAAAGACCACCTCAAGATAAAAGGCGAGAGAATAAAGAGCGAGTCGCTCAGAAAAATAGAAACTACAAGGGGCATTGGCGATGAAAACATCACCAATGGGTTTAGTAAAGCAGGTATCAAAGTAGCGATGATTAACGAAAATCCCAAAGGGATGCCGACGATTAGTATTGATAAACCAGTTTCAATAATCGTACCGTATACTCCTCCTTGTCCCCCAAGTGGCAAGAACATGCAAATTAACAATAATAACCAAGCAAGTCCAAATATTGGCTCACGGAGAGGGAGAATACGTGGTTTTGAAGCGCTTTTTTTCACGGAAAAGTTCTCCTTTATTTGGCTTGCGCAGCTATCCAACGGCAGATTTACCGGTTCGGTGCGGATTTAGCGGGGAAATGCCAAAGGTAGAACCGGCCAAAGCGCTGAATCCAGGCGGGGAGGCGAATAGCCCACCTTGCATCCGAATACAAGTGGTGTTGGGGGCGTTTACGAATTGGACAAGCTATATTTTCCGATTAGCTGTGCAAGCCAGTTTCGCGCATATTTTTGATAACCTACAGCGGTTAATACTATAAGTAAACCAATGCAACCTAACGCAAAAACAAAACCTAGTGTAACGAAGTAATTGTTTTCTATCATTACCCATCTTAATTCATTGAATGACGATATCTAAGAACTGATCTGTGTCGTTTGCCGTGATAACTAAACTCCCTGTGCTACGCTTTGTTTTAGGGCCGATGTTCCATGTCCAAGAACATATACCATGAACGCCTGCGGTTGTTGCGCCTAATTCTGATGCCTGGCTCTCTGTTCCAGAAGGTGTTGTGTAACTCAAATAGCAACTTGCTCCTGCCACAGTCTGAATTCTAACAGTTGCGTTTGCGCCTACCGACACTGGCGAAGTTGTAAGTATAATTTTGAAGTCAGACGTAGTAGCTGACGTGGGCGTAATTGTTTTTGTTGGCAAAGGTGTATTTGATACTACGGGGCGAGGAGTTGTAGAAGGAATAATAGTGGTAATAAGAGTTCGAGTGGGGTATCCCATTTCGATTTGTTTTATTTACTTTATTGTGCAGGGGCGTGCCAACTATGTATTAGACGGAATTTTTCCGTCCATCCACCACATCAGGCCTTACGCAGAGCCTTCTTGCATTCGCTCCTGACAAGGGGTTCGGGGATGCATGAATTCTGTACACGAGGCCTGCATGGATGCTGGACCAAGAATATTTTCCACACTCTGCAGGTATTAAAAGTATAGACAATATCCTGCCATAATTCACATGACAAATGTCATCAAAAAGGGGGCCGAATTGCTATTAACGCAGTTCGCCTTGTCCAACGTGTAACGCAGACAGCGCCTTCGGTATAATTATCGCGGATAAAACCTTTTTTTGTGCACCATAATACGATTTGGGGGTCAATACTTCGCTAATTCTTAAAGATCCGGAATTCAGGGGGATGAATATCCCTGTTGGTGTGATTTGCCGGAATGGGGGAGA
>CAIMZS010000337.1 GCA_903846015.1 uncultured Anaerolineae bacterium
AAGCCTGTTCCATCGATTGCCAACAATCCCTTTAATAACATGGAATTAAGTCATTAATCGTCCCACGACGGAGTCGAATGACGCTTTCCAGTTTACGTCGCACTACCAGAGGTTGTGAAGTGTGTACCGGGAATTCTCAAATCAGCTTACTAATCACTTAAAATAAATCTTAAATGGTAAACTAAGGCATAAATCATGCCTAGTATTAGGTATAGCTTTTAAGCATATTACTTAATACCGGAGCCAATTATGCATGAAAAAGAAATTTGCAGGTTAGTTCATGGAAAATTAATAGCTCTTTCAGCGTTTAGACGACTCAAGTATAATTATAAAAAAGCAATTACTAATAAAGCGTGTGAAGATGTTATGAGCGATTACAATTTAAGCCAACCAGTAACAACCAAACTAAATGAATTGACTGCTACTCCTGATATTGAGGCAATGCGTGGCCTTATGACTCTGGACGATATGAAATACTTGATTGAAAACAACCAGCGCAAGATCATCAAAATGCCGCTTAAATCCCGGAACATCCATATGAAAGATCCGGAACTGCGGTTGCTTGACAATCTGCTGGATAACAGCATTCTCGATACCCTCTTGGCGGGGGAGCGGTATACCCCCCAGCAGCATATTCTTTTCCCTTCTCAGCTGCTCCGGGCCGAGCTCTTGAAATCGTTAAAGTTTCCCGAAATAAGCTATCGAAAATACTGCACGCAGGAGCTGAAACCGCTGGAACAGAAGGCCAATCGCACCTTTATCGGGCTGCCCCTCAACCGCAAGCAGACCATCACCCATGGCCAGCTCAGCACGTTTCGTTCAACCCTGGAGTTCCCCCAGTTGTGCAATCTGCTGGTCTACATCATCTGCCTGTTGTTCCAGAGCAAGGCCTTCGACCATTCGTACCGGATTGCCGGGATCGATTCCACGGACATCGCGACGATCTGCAATCCACACCCCTTGGCCGTCATTAAATTGCCCAACGGCAAGAAGGTGCGGATTTATAACGAACTCGACGCCGATTGCGGGAAACGGCGCAAAAAGCGTGACAAATCAGACTTTTTCATCGGCTATCGACTCCACACCCTGACCGCCATCAATCCCAAGACCGGCCACAGTTGCCCACTGCTGACCTTGGCGGCGCCGGCCAATCATCACGACAGCCAGTTCTCAGCCCAGCTGGTGGCTTTAGCCCAGGCCATCGGGCTGAACCTGACTTTGGTGGTGGCCGATGACGCCTACGGAGATCCCCCGACCACAGAGGCGATCCTGCAGACCCATGGGGTCCGGGTGGTCACGCCGCCCCGACCGAAGGTCGCCGTTCCGGAAAACGTTGCCGCCGCGGGCCACCAGGTCTTTGCTCATGATTTATGTGAGGTTCCCATGACCTACCTCGGCCACGACGAAGAGGGCCACGAATTCAAATGCGCCGCCGAGCCCGAGGAATGCAGTTGCAGCTCTGTCTGCTCCCAGTCGCGACACATCCCGGTCGATTCCGGACTGTTTGGCCAGATTCCGGAATTGGTGGATTATGTTGATGAGTTGCGGGACGTGCGCAAGCATCTGGAGCGGGGAAACAACCTCCTCAAAAATCGGGGGTTGCAACCGCTCCGGGTTCATTCGCTCCCGGGAGTGAACGCCGTCGCTACGTTTGCGACCATGGTGACGATGCTTATTGAGATTGCCGGTTACCGCAAGGTTCACCACAAGGTCAGCCCGCAATTGCTCTTACCCTTACAGGAGGCAGCATAACTCATCACGTAACCACCTGAACTACCTGAAGTGGCGGCCAGAGTGCTGCTGCGAAGGTCGAAGTGCACGCTCAGTGACGCCAAAGGGGCCACCCCGGCCTGCTTGCAGGCTTGAGGCGTCAGGAAAAAGAAAAATCGACCTCGCAGAAGGGCTCACAATGCCACGAAATATTTTTTAAAGCTTGGGGGTACCCCCCCCAGGGGATACATAATCTACAACTTTTGAAACCAGTTGGAACAGGCTTTGATAAAGATAAAAAGTCAAAAGTAGGCCAAAAGATTCGTCTGCTTAGAGCCGCTTGGAACCCTGCGTATCGGCTCTCGCTCCTGAATTCTTTGTAACATTTAATTCATGCAATCGCCCTGGACCATGCGCCTTCGACTCGACTCGGTGAGCGCAGATGATGTCATCATCTGTTGCGTTACCAGGTTCGCCCGTTAT
>CAIMZS010000338.1 GCA_903846015.1 uncultured Anaerolineae bacterium
CTGCCGCTGCGTAAATTGGATTATTCCAATGATGAAGAGAAAGAACTCTCCAGTTTTGGTTTGCTTACTCGCAAGCAGATCCTGACAGTATTTAACCTGGGTGAAAACCAGGAAGCTCCATCGATTGAGCTTGATCATCCTCATGTTGCCCTGCCCGGGAAACTGGAGATGGAGATTTCCCAGCTTGCATCTGATGATGCTGAGGTGTTTATGGCTGAATACGGTATCAAGGAACCAGCCCTTAATCGTATGATTCGCCTGTCTTATGACTTGCTAAACTTGCAATCCTTTTTTACGGTTGGCGAGGATGAAGTTCGAGCATGGACAACACGCCGCCATGCCACCGCGCACGAATCAGCCGGTGAGATTCACACAGATATTGCGCGCGGCTTCGTCCGCGCCGAAGTAGTGGCATACGATGATCTTATTACCCTGGGTACGATGGCTGAATGTAAGGCGAAAGGCAAATTTCGCCTGGAGGGCAAAGAATACATCGTTAAAGATGGCGATATTGTCCATATTCGTTCCAGTCTGTGATTACTCAACCCTTTCCTTCAGGGAAAGGGTTTTTGCCATGCTTTTCTAATGCCATCGTCTGTAATCTGTGCCAGAATTTATTGGTACCTATGTGTATACGGAGCAGGGTTCAAACGGTAGAAATCTGCCAACCGGCCCCTCTGATTGCAAAAACCTTGGGAATAAACGCTTCTCGGAATGGGAGACAATCATGATTGCTCATTCAATTCGCCCAGTTACCTTTGTGCTTATTCTCATTTTTGCAGCACTCGCCTGCAATCTACCTGGCGGCTCCACTGCTGAACCATCTGCGCCACCTATTGATGCTACCAAGCTTGTCCTGGAGATCCAGGCCACCAACAATGCCCCTGCTCCTGCCCAGCTTATTGATGCCACCAAAGTTGCTCTGGAGATCCAGGCCACCAACAATGCTCCTGCTCCTGCCCAGATTATTGACACCACCAAGGTTGCCCTGGAGGTTCAGGCCACCAATTCGACAATACTGTTAACCCAACAGGCTGCCCAGTCCCAGCCAACTTTAGCACCTCCCGCGACCAGTGCGCCGGATATTCCCACTCCCGATTTACAAGCGCGCATCCAGAAAGCCAAAATCCTGGTTTATGAAGATACCCCCGATATTGGGATGTGGATCAGTGATGCGTTAAACGGGATGGGGCTTAAGTATATCCATGTCGGTGATGCCCTGGGAACTTTCATGGAGAACCTGAATTCTCCTGTTCAGTGGGACCTAATCATTGTTGGCGCAGAGTCAAAGAGCAAGGTGCAGGGCGAATTTTGGGATGTTATTTCCGAGAAAGTTATCCGTGATAAAACGGCTCTCATCGCTGAAATCTGGTATTTGGATACTAAAGGAGAAGGTCGTATCAAGAGCGTCACATCTAACTGTGGCATCGAATTCCAAAGGGATTGGCCGCTTGCCGAATCAATATACTGGCTAGATTCAAACCATCCCATCTTCAGTGATCCAAATAGCGCTATACCGCTTATCAACTACTCTCGTTACTGGGATTTTCAAGCCGGAGATTTGATACGTCTTTCACCGGGCAGCAACGCCACTTTGCTGGCTGGAATTTTTCAGAAACAAAAATCGGATTACGGTGTTATGGCGACATGTTTTGATGGGCGCGTGGTATTCCAGACTTTTTCCAATCATGACTTTCACCACGATGATATAATTCGCCTATGGCAAAATTATATAACCTATACTCTCAAGAATCGTTTTGCTGCTGTACCCTGACAAAATTTAAACTAAATTATCGCAATTGATAAAGAAGGAATAAGCAGGTGTATGCCATGCTTATTCCTTCTTTATACATGGAGACAATATGGTCTATGCCGCAACCAAATGGAATCTGGATAATCTCTTCCCGGCAGTCGATAGCCCGGAATTAGAGACTGCATTCAAACATCTTGAAGCGCAGATTGCTGAATTTGAAGAATCTCGTCCTGATCTTGTCCCGGATATATCTGCATCAAAATTTCTGTCAATCTTGGCAGAGTCTGAGCAGGCTGCGCGGGCGGTCTACCGTATTGATGGTTTTGCCAGCCTTCTTTTTTCAGGTGACACCCAGGATCAGGCTGCCAAGGCATTAATGGGGCGTGTCCAACAATTCATGGCCGAAATGGAGAACCGCACTCTTTTTTTCAGCCTGTGGTGGAAAGATCTTGATGATGGTAACGCCAGGCGCTTAATGGATGTTTCAGGTGATTACCGTTATTATTTGGATGCGATGCGTCTGTTTAAACCCCATACCCTCAGTGAGCCAGAAGAAAAAATAGTCAACCTTAAAAATGTTACTGGCGTCAATGCGTTGATTACCCTCTACGATACCATTACAAATCGTTATACCTTTAAACTTGAAGTAGGTGGCGTGCAACATGATCTTACCCGGGGAGAGTTGCAATCTTTCTTTCGTGAGAGCAACCCGCAAATTCGAGCGCGCGCTTACCAGGAACTTTTCCGAGTCTATGCCCAGGATGGCCCTATTCTCGGCCAGTTATACCAAACGCGTGTGCGCGATTGGCAAATAGAAAATGTAAATCTGCGTAAACATGCCAGCCCACTGGCCGCGCGCAATCTTTTTAATGATATTCCTGATGATGTTGTCGAAACCCTTTTGGAAGTTTCACGTAAAAATACGGGTATTTTCCAGCGGTTTTTCAAAGTGAAGGCTCGTGTTTTGGGTATGGAACGGCTGCGCCGTTATGATATCTATGCGCCCGTAAGCAAGGCCAGCAAGACTTATGATATTAATCAGGCTGCTGATATGGTGCTGGAATCTTTTAACCAGTTTGAATCCAGGATTGGTCAACTGGCCAGGCGTGTTTTGGATGAGAATCATCTTGATAGCGAAGTTCGCAAAGGCAAACGGGACGGCGCATTCTGCGCCACGATCACCCCTGATTTAACGCCCTGGGTTTTGGTAAATTACCAAAATCAAGCCGATGATGTAGCTACACTGGCCCATGAACTGGGTCATGCCATTCATTCCATGTTGGCGGAACATCACACTGTTTTTACCCAGGGGGCATCGCTGCCTCTGGCTGAGACAGCTTCTACTTTTGGTGAAATGATGTTGGTAGACCGGCTTCTCACTCAGGAAAGCGATCCATCCGTTCGGCGTGACATGCTTTTTCGCCAGGTTGACGATGCCTACGTTACTATTATGCGGCAGATTTATTTTGCCATGTTTGAGAAACAGGCCCATGCTATGCTGCAGAGCAACGCATCTGTTGATGATCTGGCGGCTGCCTACCTGGAAAATCTCAAGGAACAGTTTGGCGAAACGGTTGAAATAAGCGACGAATTTAAATGGGAGTGGGTTGCCATTCCGCACATATACCACACGCCATTTTACGTTTATGCATATGCTTTCGGGCAGTTGCTCGTTTTTTCTCTCTACCAGCAATTCAAAATCGAAGGTGAAGCCTTTAAACCTCGCTATTTGCAAATCCTTTCTGCTGGCGGTTCCGAATCCCCAGAAAGCATCCTGTCACGGGCCGGCATCAATATACACTCGGCCACTTTTTGGCAGGGTGGTTTCGATGTTATCAGTGCGCTGGTGGACCAACTCGAAAATCTTTAAAAAAGATTCATCAGGGCAGTTCCAGAAACCTGCCCTGATGAATTAAATCGTCTCGTATTCGCCAGATTCGTCTTCTATTGTTAACACTGGTTCATCGCTGTTCTTGCGGTCAAGCATTTGCATTTGCAGCGCTACTACTTTTGTCGAATAGCGTGTCTCGCCCTTCTCCTCAAAACGCTCCACTTTCAGGCGTCCCTCCACAAAAACCAGGCTGCCTTTATGCAGGTATTGGTTGCTAATTTCGCCCAGCCGTCCCCAGGCCTCGATATACACCCAATCTGTATATTCTTTCGATTCCCCGCCAGTCTTCCAACGCTGGGTAACCCCCAGGCTGAAATGTGTTACCTGTTTGCCGGTGGGCGTAAAGCGGCTCTCCGGGTCCTTGCCCAGATAACCAATTAACTGTACACGATTTAATGCAGGCATATTCTCTCCTTATAAAAATGATTACATTTAGTGTACTGCCAATCAGCAAACTGTTCAATCATTAATGTGTACAAAAACCAATGGAAAAACAATATTTATGATTCTTTCAGCTCGAGTAAGATTCTTCTGCCTGTTGTCAATGCTGGCTCTGCTGCTAGGTGCTTGTCTGCCTGCTGCTTCACAGGTTTCAATACCAGCAATAATCGTTACCCAGGTTCCCACCCCGACGGATTTCATCAGGAGTGTAGTTCCACCTCCTACTGCCAGGCCAACAAGCACTGGACTGCCTGTTGTATCCGTTACAAGCACGCTGCCAGCAGGGCAGCCAGGCGCGCTACCGTCGCCCACAGTCATTCGGCGTGTGCTTATTGTCAGTCTGGATGGTTTACGCCCAGATGCCATCAGCCTGGCGCCGATGCCAACCTTGTTAGCCTTGATGCAAACCAGCGCCTACTCACTGTCTGCCCAGACGATTTTCCCAAGCATCACTCTTCCCGCTCACACATCCATGCTTACAGGACTTTGCCCTTCCAAGCATGGAATTGATTGGAATGAGTACCTGCCTGAGAAG
>CAIMZS010000339.1 GCA_903846015.1 uncultured Anaerolineae bacterium
GCAATCACTGGAAGACCAAAAAACAACAATAGATTGACACCATCTGGTTTGATTTGCTCTTTTGCAAACAGCTTGACAATGTCAGCGTATGGCTGAAACCAGCGGGGTCCAATACGATTTTGGAGTCGCGCCACAAGTTTGCGGTCAATCCACTCGTACAGCATTCCAAACAGGATGACAGTCAATCCTGCGGGAAATATCAAAATGGTGAATAATGAAGTTATTGTATTCATCTTTTATAATACTCAATTCCGTGTTGGCGAAGTTGATCCCAGCTCCAGGTTTGACTGCCATCTGGGCGAGCAATGGTCACCATGCGATCATTGCATGAAAAACACGGATCCATCCCGGCTATCAGCATGGGAACATCCGCAAGTTGGCGACCAACTGCCTTCTCAAGCACCGACACCCAATTGCACAGACTGGGTGTGCGGACATGGATTCGAGCCGGGTTCTCACCACCATTGCTTTTGATGTAATAGAATAATTCTCCCCGCGGCGCTTCCATTCTGGAAATCGCCTCACCTGCTGGGATTTTGCGCGGTACTCGTACTGAGAGCGGACCTTCGGGCAGGTTATCTACGATGGTTCGCATCGTAAAACAGGATACAAGCAGTTCCTTCAATCGCACAACAAACCGGGCTTCCAGGTCTCCACCAGTTTCGGTGACTGCGCTGACCGGAAAATGGAGGTAAGCGCCATAGGGGGCTTCTACCCGAACATCCCGCACCAAACCGGAAGCGCGGGCAGTTGGTCCAAGTAAACCAAAAGCCACGGCCTCTGCGTAAGAAATTGTACCAATCCCGCGCGTCCGATTCAGGAACATCACATCAGTGGTAACAATTTCTAGATAGTGACGAATACGCGTCTCAAGATAGGTCAAGCCTTCTTTTACAGCTTTCGCCTGTTCTGGACCAATTTCACATTTGACTCCACCCAAAACGTTGGCCGAATAATTGACCCGGTTGCCAGTGATCTGCTCCAATAAGTTCATGACCGTTTCGCGATCACGCCATGAATACATGAATAAGGTATCAAACCCGGCTTCATGGGCTGCAACTCCCAACCAGAGCAAATGGCTATGAACACGCTCCAGACCTGCTACCAATTCGCGAATAGCCTGTGCGCGCACCGGGACTTCCACCTGGGCTAACTGCTCTACCCCCATGCTGTAAGCCATGGCGTGTGTGTGTGAACAAATTCCACACACGCGCTCAAACAAGTATAAATTCTGATTCCAGTTTCGGCTTTCGGCAGCCTTCTCGATACCACGGTGAGCATATCCCAATCGCATTCGCGCCGCAGTAACAACTTCGCCATCCACTGTAAATTCGAAATGACCAGGTTCTTTCAGAGCCGGATGCTGTGGCCCAATCGGGACCACAAACGTATTTCCGCGAATGATACCTTGCTCTGGAATTTCTTCGATCTGGCGGTCGGCAACCGGAGCAGCCTGCTCTTTCGTGAAATCAGCCCGCATCGGATAAACACCTTCAGGCCAGTCATCTGGCAAAAATAGACGGCTGCTGATATTCAAGCCAGTGACACTAAAACCCAACATTTCCTGCAGTTCCCTCTCAAAAAAAGAAGCAGGCGGGATGATGTCGGCAATACTGGGGATAACAATCTGACCTTTTATACTGGTAGGCTTTCCCGCTTCAAGCACCGGTCGCGGTTGGCGAACTCGCAGGGTCGTGATGGCAGGTCCATTACAAAAATGATACAACACTTCCATTTGACCAGACTCAGGACCCAAATCCAACCCGGTAATCGCTGATAGATAGCCCCAACCAGCCGTATGCAGACAGGTGGTAGCTGCCCGTAGGTCATCAACTGTTACGATGGCA
>CAIMZS010000340.1 GCA_903846015.1 uncultured Anaerolineae bacterium
GACAGCGGCAAGTTGTATTGGTCCTACAACCTGGAATGGGCACGTTCAGACCTGAACCAACTCGGACTTATGGAAAGCCCTGGCAGAGGCATCTGGGCAATCTCAGAAGATGGGCATATCTGGTTAAAAACCCATTCTGATTACGCCCATGCCACCCAAACCATTGACACTTTTCTGAGTGAGAGATCTCGCGCGCTGCGTGGCGTTTTCAGAACTCAAACAAGTTATCGGTTTGAATGGAATGGCCGGGAATTTCTGGCCAATGCCAATGATCTATTGCGCAACGCAACAGATCTAATCGCCGAGGGAAATCATCCTGACGCGTTTACCGATAAAGATTGGTATGTTGCCCTAAACGATCAGAAGGTTTCGCCGAAATGGCTGTTTCAAATACTGACCGGTGCCGCATATGATGAATTTGTAACATATCAGGCCGTAATAATTTTACGGTCAATGGGACTTCCAATTTTTAAAGTTGGTGAAAGCGAAGTGCAGCCTTCGGCAGAGCAAAGTAGCAAACCGGTCACGCGCTATCAAGCCAAAGCCTATGACCTGGATGCCACAACAGTTACCCTGTTTTACACCGAAGTGGAAAAACTGCTTGCCCAAAAACTATCCGATTTCGCAGCTAACGCCCGCATCCACTCACACCCGGAACTGAAGTATATCCAGATCAGTTTTCCAGAATTCAGTTTTATGCGTTTTGTCATGGAACTACGCCAGGAGGATGAATTTTCCTGGCGCTTTGAATCTCAGGATAAAGAAGCCAACTACCAGCGCCTTGAAAAGGCTCTCCCCAGTGTGGAACGCTGGCGGGAAAGCCTGAAAACAGCTATTCTGGCTGAAAAGTGGGGTGAGAGACGCGCCCGCATTGGAATCATTCTCAGCATAGCCGACAAAAATGGCATCGTCTACATGAAATCAGACGCGATCTCATCGGCAGAAATCCTTCGATTGCGTGGAAAAAATATTTTTGAAGAATTGCTCAAACAATTCGCCGAGCAAATGCCTGCCGCTCCATTTTGGGAAATAAAGGCAAAGGCCTACGCCACACTGATCGCACAGTTTATTCAAGTCTCCCTTCCCGATTTGCAAACCCTGTTCGCCAACCAGGTACGTACCAGGCGAACCCCTGCCATCCAAGACAAAACCCAGGCCAATTCCAACGCGCGCCAGTATGAGCTGATAGACCAAAAAATCAACGAAATCCGGGATTTCCTTTCCGGTCGGTCCGTCCGCATCCCAAAAGATGAAGAACTCTGCGATTGGATTCAACTTTGCTACATGATTGAACTGCATCGTGAAGGCCAAACTTTATTCACTTTTGTCCAGACCCAAACACTCAATAACGATTGGCTGTACCGCCGCACAAAAAGGTACGCCGATCTATGCCGGCTGAAGGCCCCAAACAAAGACGGATGAGCCGGATGGAAATACATTACCAGCTAGCCGGCAATGATTGTAGTATGAAATGCGAAACCCGGACTTGGAAGAAAAGGCGGTAAGGATATGGTTGGTAAAAATGATTGGCCAGTAGTAAATCGTAGATATCCCAACGGAAGCGAATACGATCTCGAAAATAAATTTCAGAACGTATTTTTTGATGAAATTGAACAAATACTGCGCAAAAAGATTTACTGCTTTGCCAGTAATGTCCAAACTTCTTCATCTCCGGAGAAAAAGCTGATCCTTATCCGGTTCCCTGAAATCAGTCGCGCGTATTACGTCTTGGAATTTAAACAAACCGATGAAATTTCCTATCGGTTCGATTCCTCAGGGCCGCTCGAAAATTTAGAGCGGATGAAACAGGCAAAGATCAGGTTGGATGCCTGGCAGGAAAAACTCGGTTTCCCCATCTGCGCTGAAAAATGGGGCCAAAAACGGTCTAGACTCGGATACTTCTTCAAGTCAAGCGACAAAGATCATGTGCTTGCGCGCCGTGACCTTGGAGGCACTCTAATTGAAGAAATTCCGAACTTAGATGATTCGAACATTTTCCATGTTGCATTGAAAAACAGCCTCAAACTATTACCAGATGCGCCATTCTGGCAAATAAAGGCCCTGGCCTATGCGGATATCGCCGAAAGATTTATCCAGATTACATCACCGGATTTGTTAACCATGTTTGGTAATTTAGGGTATTCGTCCCAGCCGCGAGCAACTCAGCGAGCATCCACTTCCGAAAACCGGCCCTTCGACACATCCCATAAACTACTCGAAAAAAAGATAAATGAAATCTTGGATTTCCTGGCTGGGCATGCAGACCGCAGCATCAAACCAGAAGAACTGTGCGATTGGATCCAACTGTGCTATTTGTTCGACCTGCCATCCGAAGGGCAGAAGTTGTTTGATCTTCTCGAACCCCAGGCTTTGAAAAACGAATGGCTGTACCGCCGCACAAAAAGGTACGCCGATCTATGCCGTCTGAAAACTCCCAGTAAAGGCTGATGCCATGCCCGCCAAAACCATTTTGGAACACACCCTGTTGAAAATTTCCAGCTTACCCGGCGCCGCTTCCCTAGCCGTGATTTTTGATCCGTATGCCAGCTTGAATCTGGCCGAATCCATCGAAGACGAGCAGGAACGCACCTGGCAGGTCATTCAGTATGACGGCAATGACCTGGCATTTCGCAAGCGCCGCCCCAAAATCGGTTTGCAGGTAATCTGGGTGGTGCTTCCTGATGGTCAACGCCTCGAGATGCCCCCCCGTCTGACCATAAACAGCCTGGCGGATATCTGGTTTCGGGCGGATTTGATCCTGGATGCCAGTCTGCCAGGTATCCTGCGTGAACTTGTCCCTTCTGAAACTTGGCCTGTTTTGCCGCTTTGGGAACAAACTGCCATCCTTGGCCAGAACCTGCAAGCAATTCCTGCCGCAGTCGTCGATCTGCGCCGCTATTTGGACCATAACGCAGCCCTGGACGAATCGGCAGTGCGCGCCCTGGCCTTGCACTGCCTGCACCCCAGCCTGCCTGCCCACGAATTTCTATTCCAATTCGACACACCGGTGCTTGTACTGCAAAAATACCTTTCCCTGCTGTGGGATGGCCAGTGGAAAGAAACTGGCCGCAAGCTGCTGCAGACACAGGCGCAAAAAGCTCCCAGGATCTCCACCGAAAGCATTCAAGCCTGGCTGAACGCGACGCCTCGCGAACTTGCCCGGTATATATATTTACGCCGGGCCATGAAACGTTTTGCCATCCCCAACCCGGTCAACCAGTTGCGCGGCCTGAGCGTGCTCGAAGTTGACCCCGAGCTGCTTGAAC
>CAIMZS010000341.1 GCA_903846015.1 uncultured Anaerolineae bacterium
AGCGAGCGACTTTTCCTGGCTTTAAGTTCTGTTAAAGGGCATAACCAGATGATTTTTAGCAAGCTGCAGGTCCAAAGCCGTACCGAAGCTGTCGCTCGGGCCCGTGAATTGAATCTGTTATAGACTGAACATTCGTTTGCCTGCAAACCTGGTCCAGAACTGTACGCGGCGGTTCATTAAGCCAGCGTTTTAGAACATCCCCCTTCTATAAAACCACAACAGTACCTCCTGACCCTACTTAAGTATCTAGGGTTAATTTCCCATTGCAGATAAACTTACTCTATATTCAAGAAGTGGCACAGGCAGATATCGCCGCCACAAAAGGTGGACGGTCATGTCGAACAATCGCAACCAACAAGCTGACCCAGGTCAGCCAGTGATCTATGAAATCAGGATCAAAGGCCATCTGGATCAGCAGTGGTCAGACTGGTTTGAGGGTCTGCTCATCACTCTGGAAGACAATGGCGATACGCTGATAACCGGCCCGGTGGTCGATCAAGCCGCGCTGCACGGATTGCTCAAAAAGGTGCGTGATTTGGGCATGCCCTTGCTCTCGGTCATTCCTATAGGGCCCGACCAGCCCGATGCGCCAAATGTTAAACCGTAAGTTGAGGCAAGAAACTTAGCATGGATGTATCCAAATAAGGGATTTGATAAAGAAAGCAGATGAGCGTTATGTGTAAGACTTTATTGATTGTCAACCATATTCACAAGGAGAAAATACGATGACTACCAAACAAGAAATGACTACCGTGAACTCACCAAAACGTCTTGCAAGAATCGCCGGCGTCTTCTACCTATTTGTGGCCATCTTCGGCGGTTTTGCTGAAGGGTTCGCGGATTCCAAGATGTACGTTGCCGGCAATGCGGCAGCCACGGCAGCGAATGTGCTCGCGAACCTGGGACTTGTCCGACTGAGCGTCGCTTCCCACTTTCTGGATGCGACCTTCTTGATTCTCACAGCCATGGCCCTTTATAGCCTGCTTCAAAACGTTAATAAAAACGTCGCGAGGGCTATGGTCGTTTTCGTGATCCTTGCAGCCGGCATCAAATCTCTCAATGCGGTCTTCCAGTTCGAGGCCTTGCAGGTCGCGACAGGCGGATCCTACGTAACCGCTTTCAGCGCTGCCGGCTCGAATGCGCTCGTGCTGCTCCTGCTCGACATCCAGCACTATGGGACGCTGAGCGCTCAGGTCTTCTTCGGCCTGTGGCTGGCGCCGCTCGGCTACCTGGCCTACAAATCCGGGCTGTTCTCCAAGGCTCTGGGAGTCACCCTCATCGCGGCGACTGTCTGCTACCTGGTGGATTTGTACGCGGCGTTCCTGGTGCCCGACTTCGGCAGCCAGATCCACCCGTTCATCGTCATCGTGCCCATCATCGCCGAGATCTGGATGCTCCTGTACCTGCTAGTGGTTGGTGTTAGGAGCGTGAAACCAGGCAAGGAAATCCTTGCCGCCGCTGCGGCGTAAATGCTGCTGCACCCTGGCAGCCCTTTCATTGGCTGCCAGGGTGGACAAAGTGGTAGAAGAAACCGATAAGAAAGCAGATAAGCACGAAGCATAAGATTCCAATAAATTGTCAACCATCATCCAAAGGAGAAAACATAATGGCTACCAAAGAAAAGTTAAATACATACAGAACGACGGCTACAGTCGTAGGGATCGTGTACCTGGCGGGGTTCGTTGTAGGCATTTTGGGAAACATAATGATCCTATCCATTCTTGACGCGCCGGATCACCTTTCCACGATTACATCGAACAGCATGATGCTGGCATTCGCCGCGGTACTCTGGCTGATGGCAGTCATTGGCGACGCCGCTCACGGTATCTTGATGTTCCCCATCCTGAAGCAGCACAGTGAGCGCATGGCCATTGGCTACCTCGCCTTCAGGATTGTTGACGCCATCTTTATTGCCGTCATGGTTCTCATCGTACTGATTCAAATACCGCTGGGAAGCGAGTACTTGAAAGCAGCGGCATCCAACGTTTCCTTTTTTCAAGCTCTGAGCACTCTATTGTTACAGGGGAAGCTTTATGCCTATGAAATCGGAATGAGCGCTCTTGGAGTGTCAGGTTTGATACTTTGCTACACATTGTACAAGGCAAAGCTGGTTCCGGGTTGGATGGCCATCTGGGGACTCGTTGGATATGCAACCATTTTTATCGGGATGTTGTCTGCAGTCATGGGGTCTGGTCTCGGTGATCTATCCTCGTATCTGGGCGGCCTATGGGAAGCGTTCATAGGAGTGTGGCTGATCGCCAGAGGATTCAATTCCTCCGCCTTTATTTCCCAGCCCACAAAAACCGGTTACGTGGCAGAACCGCTTTACCCATCGGCAAAGCCAACAAATTCGTGAATAGCGATCAATAAGCGTAATTTCCCAAAAGGGGGCTGGGCAGCCCGTCCCAGTCCACGCAGGCAAAAGAAACCAACTGCCTCATTAAGCCAAATCATTTGTACAAATTCAATTAAAAGGAAAAATACTCATGAAAGCAATTGTGTACACAAAATACGGATCACCGGATAATCTTGAATTAAAAGATATGGAAAAACCTACTTTCAAGGATGATGAAGTCCTGGTCAAGGTTATTGCGGTGTCCGTAAATGCGGCTGACCTGCATCTATTGAGGGCTGAGCCATTCCCGATCCGCTTCATGTCCGGACTTCTCGAACCAAAGAATAAGATACTCGGATCAGACATTGCCGGTCGTGTTGAAGCGGTTGGTAGCAATGTAAAAATGTTTAAGCCAGGCGATGATGTCTTCGGGGATATATCCGCGTGCGGTTGGGGCGGTTTTGCCGAGTATGCGTGCGCCCGGGAAGAAGCGCTGGTCTTGAAACCGGCCAATATTTCCTTCGAGCAAGCGGCAGCTGTGCCGATGGCGGCAGTCACTGCCTTGCAAGGCATTCACTACGCCGGCCAGATTCGACCCGGGCAAAAGGTTTTGATCAACGGAGCATCCGGCGGTGTGGGCACATTTGCAGTACAGCTCGCGAAATCGTTCGGGGCGGAGGTCACGGCCGTGTGCAGTACGAAAAATTTGGATATGGCGCACTCGATTGGCGCAGACCATGTCATTGACTATACTAAAGAAGATTTCGCCAAGAACGGACAACAGTATGACCTGATCCTTGCCGCAAACGGAGACCGCTCGATTTCAGATTACAGGCGCGCTTTAAGCCCCAATGGGATTTACGTTCAGATGGGAGGTTCCATGGCACAAATGTCTCAGGCCATGCTTCAGGGACCCTGGATTTCAATGACCGGGAGTAAGAAAATGGGTAACATGGGAGTAGCGAAACCCAACCAAAACGATTTGGTTATTATGAAGGAACTCATCGAAAGGGGCAAAGTAAGGCCTGTGGTTGATAAATGTTTCCCACTGAATAGAACGGCTGAAGCGATTCGATATCTTGAAGAAGGACATGCCCAGGGAAAAGTCGTCATCACAGTGACGTAGAAAAACCAAACCTGACCAGATCTGAGAGGATTATTTATGAAGGCAATTGTATGGACAAAATACGGACCGCCAGATGGTCTTGAACTCAGAGAGATCGAAAAACCGACTCTTAAGGACAATGAAGTACTGGTAAGAATAATGGCGACAACCGTAACTGCCGGGGACTGTGAGATGCGCAGTCTCAAAATCCCTTTCTTGTTCCGGTTTCCCATGCGAATATTGATGGGTTTCAGAAAACCAAGAGATATTATCCTTGGCCAGGAACTGGCTGGGGAAGTTGATTCCGTTGGCAAAGATGTCAAACTGTTCAAGAGAGGTGACCAGGTTTTCGCAACCACCGGTCTTGGTTTTGGTGCTTACGCCGAGTACAAATGTCTGCCTGAGCATCCCAAAATGGGGGTGTTGGCAAATAAGCCGGTCAATATGACCTATGAGGAAGCCGCCGCTGTTCCCACCGGAGGACTTGAGGCATTGCATTTTCTCAGAAGAGGAAATATCCAAAAAGGACAAAAGGTTTTGATTATCGGCGCCGGAGGAAGTATCGGTACTTTTGCTGTCCAGCTTGCCAGGTACTTTGGGGCGGAAGTGACCGGTGTGGACAGCGCGGGCAAATTGGACGTGCTGCGCTCGATTGGCGCAAGCCACGTCATAGATTACACTCAAGAGGATTTCACGAAACGGGCTGAAACCTATGATGTTATTTTTGATGTGATGGGCAAGGGTTCGTTTTCGGGTACTGTCGGTTGTTTAAAGCAAAATGGTCGTTATCTTTTAGGAAATCCCGGGCCAGCCCAGATAATTCGAGGGCGATTGACTTCGATGGAAAAAGGCAAGAAAGTAATTTTTGGGGCAGCCAACCAGAAGTCTGAAGATTTAATTTTCATCAAAGAGCTTATTGAAACGGGAAAGATAAAATCGGTGATTGATAGATGCTATCCCTTGGAGCAAATTGCCGAGGCTCACAGGTATGTTGATTCTGGACAAAAAAAAGGGAATGTAGTCGTAACCGTGGCTCGTTCGTTGGATGGGTAACTAAAATGCACTGGTCTGACTCGCGTGCGGTTTAACTGGATACGGATTGGATGGTTTGATTTGCAAGGCTGTCTTCGCTTGGAACAACGCCAGCAGGTTGGTGACCTGACAATCTGTCGATTTTGGATATATCCGATCTTTTTTATAAAATTTAGACTATAATAATTGTATGTTAAAAACGATTTTAGC
Source organism: uncultured Anaerolineae bacterium (assembly GCA_903846015.1). Lineage (GTDB taxonomy): Bacteria > Chloroflexota > Anaerolineae > Anaerolineales > Villigracilaceae > UBA5195. Next base: position 4,683 of record CAIMZS010000341.1, read on the forward strand.
CACTAAACTTTACATACCGCCGCCACGGTCCAAAATTGTCGCGCGTCCTGATCTGATCGGGAAGCTCAACAAGGGTCTCGCTGTTGGCCGCAAACTGACCCTTATCGTTGCCCCGGCCGGTTTTGGCAAAACCACGCTGCTCAGCGAATGGATTGCGACCCTCACACCCAACCCCTCTCCCAATGGGAGTGGAGAAGGTGTGAGGGTCGCCTGGTTTTCGTTGGACGAAGGCGATACCGACCCCACCCGCTTTCTGACGTATTTCGTTAGGGCTTTGCAAACGATTGAGCCGGATATTGGAGCGGGGGTACTGGGAGTGCTGCAGGACACCCAATCACCGCCGACAGAATTGATCCTGACAACCCTGCTCAATGAGATCTCCGCGATCCCAAAGAATTTCATCTTCGTTCTTGATGATTACCACATGCTCGATTCCAAGGCAGTTGACAATGCCCTGACTTTTTTGCTCGAGCACCAGCCGCCACACATGCACCTGGTCATCACCTCCCGTGAAGATCCCAATCTACCCCTGGCGCGCTTACGTGTGCGGGGCCAATTGACCGAACTGCGCGCCGCTGATTTGCGTTTTAGCCCATCTGAAGCTGCCGAATTTCTCAACCAGGTAATGGGCCTGAACCTCACCGGTGAAAACATCGCCGTGCTGGAAGCCCGAACGGAAGGCTGGGTTGCCGGTCTACAGTTGGCCGCGCTTTCGATGCAGGGGCATCAAGATGTTTCAGGTTTCATCCAGGCCTTTGCCGGAGATCACCGCTATATTGTCGACTATCTGGTCGAAGAGGTCTTGAAGCGCCAGCCTGAAGCTGTTCGAAACTTCCTGATCCAGACCGCCATCCTTGAGCGCTTGAATGGTTCGCTGTGCGAGGCTGTCACCGGCCAGCCGGGAGGCAAGGCGCGCCTGGAGAACTTGCAGCGCGGCAACTTCTTTCTTATTGCGCTGGATGACAGGCGTTACTGGTTTCGCTATCACCATCTTTTTGCCGATGTCCTTCATATGCACTTGCTGGCGGAGCAGCCCGATCTGGTGTCTACTCTGCATCGACGCGCCAGTGAATGGTACGAGCAGAATGGTTCGACAGCCGATGCGATCCGCCACGCGCTGGCTGGCGGGGACTTCGAGCGGGCGGCGGACTTGGTTGAACAAATATTTCCAGCGATGAGCCGGAACAGGCAGGATGCCATCCTGCTTGGCTGGCTTAAGGCGCTTCCGGATGCGCTGGTCCGTGACCGTCCTGTGCTCTGTAATTTGTATGCCGGGGCAATAATGCGAAACGGCGAGATCCAGGGTGTGGAAACCTGGCTATTGGCCGCTGAGCGCTGGCTGATCCTGACGGATGACGGGCGTGAGTGGTCGGATGTTGTGTCTGAGACAATGGTTGTAGCTGATCCAGAAGAGTTTCGCCGGTTGCCTGGTGCGGTCGCTGTACACCGCGCAGGACAGGCCTTGCTACTCGGCAATGTGCCCGGCGCAATGGAATACGCCCGGAGGGCTCTCGATGTTGCGGCGGAAGACGACTTTCTCAGGCGCGGCGGGGCAGCGACACTTCTGGGGCTCGCATACTGGACAGATGGAGATCTCGATGCAGCCCAGCGCATGTATGCCGATGGCATGGTCTGGATTCGGCGGGCTGGTTTCATCTCCGATGTAATCGGCTGTGCCCTCGCCCTGGCGGATATTACCATTGCGCAGGGCCATCTCCACGAGGCCATCCGCACCTACGAGCGAGCATTACAGCTCGCGGCTGAGCACGGAACGCCAACCATGCGAGGCACAGCCGATATGCTGGTGGGGATGAGCGAGCTTTACCTTGAGCAGAACGATCTGCAGGCCGCCAGCCAATACCTGCAGAAAAGCAAGGATCAGGGCGAACATACCGGGTTACCCCAAAACCCGTATCGCTGGTGCGTGGCGCTGGCGCGCATCCGGGAGGCCGAAGGCGCTCTGGACGGCGCGCTCGACCTGCTCGATGAGGCGGAGCGCCTGTATATAGGCGACTTTTCCCCAAATGTGCGACCAATCCCGGCATTGAAAACACGCGTGTGGATCGCACAGGGTCGGTTGACTGAAGTTCTTGATTGGGCGCGTGAGCAGGGACGGTCCAACCAGGACGAGCTCACTTACCTGCGCGAGTTTGAACACATCACCCTGGCTCGGGTACTCTTAGCCCAATCTAAAAGCAACCCTAAAGACAGCTCCACTCTTGATGCAATGAAACTACTCGAGCGGCTCCTGAAAGCAGCGCAAGAAGGCGGGCGGTTAGGAAATGTCATTGAAATCCTGGGATTGCAGGCGCTTGCTTACCAGGCGCAAGGCGACATCCCGGCTGCTCTCAAGCCGCTGCAGCAAGCCCTGACGCTGGCGGAGCCGGAGGGCTACATGCGCATGTTTCTGGATGAAGGTTTACCCATGGCGCAACTGCTTCGCGAAGCTGCCGCTCGCAGGATCATGCCAGGCTATACGGGCAGGCTGCTGGCAGGATTTGAAGCTGATGACCACAGGAGCGCAGGCGAAGCGCCTCTCCGTATCACTCCGGCTTCACAGCCTCTGATCGAGCCGCTCAGCCAGCGTGAGCTTGAAATTCTGCACTTGTTCAAAACCGAGCTGTCTGGACCCGAAATCGCCCGCGAACTCGTGATCGCCTTGAGCACAGTGCGCACACACACCAAGAGCATCTTCAGCAAACTCAACGTTAATGATCGCCGGGCGGCCGTCAAGCGCGCCGCCGAACTCGGTTTGATCTAACCGCACAAAAGCACCACACTTAGCCCTGCCAGGTATGCCAGCATTCATGGTTTACCTGGC
>CAIMZS010000342.1 GCA_903846015.1 uncultured Anaerolineae bacterium
ATAAGCGCTAATTAATAGATTATATCCCTTATAGACATCTGTTGGCGTGTGGAATCAAAGGTCTTTTTGTGGTTGAAGTTTATTAAGTTAAAAAGGTACATAATATTTCATCTATTTTCGGCAAGGTGTCGGCGGGGTTTTTGTATATTTGTCGAGTTATTCTGCAAACTGGATACCCAACTTTTGATTTTATTCATATTCCATTTAGATTCTGTCGGTTCTTCCGTATCCTGGTCTTCCCGCAGATTACATTGCTCTTCGATCAAGATCACATCCGCCAGCGGCATCTCGAAGGCAGCTGCGATGCCAGCAAAGAAGCGCATACCCGGTTTTCGGCGACCAAGTGAGCAATACTCATCCTTTAGCCCTGAGGCCGTTCTCCTTCAATAACGAGTATGCCAGATTGTTATCGACTACATAATTTGCGATAGTGTATTACTTAATTCTCCCCGCCGGTTTTTTCCTCTAACAGCGATAACGCAATCCGATATTCTTTGGATAAATCGATGCCAATATCCTGTCCGGGCGCAAACTGCTTAAAGGCCACAAACTCGTAGCACAGCAAATGCAGACCACTGAACTGGCCGGGCAGGGTCTTGATGGTGTATTTGGGGGTGGAACTGTTGATATCCAGGCCGCGGGTGCCCAGGATCGCGATCTCAAATCCAATCTTCTGCACCTGGTCTGGCGTCATGCCAGCAAACTTTTCCAACGCGCCGAGACAGTACATGACCGCATCCATGCGTTCCACGCCCGGCACTGCAGCACGGAAGGATTTTTGTGCCATCTTGGAACGCGCCTGACGGGCCATTTCGGCGATATTGCTGTGTTCATCGATTTCGATGACTTTTAAGTAAGCTGCATCAGCTTCTTGATTTTTATCCAGGACGTCCAGCGCTTGCCCATATCCAAACCAGGCCGCCTGGTCACTCGAGTCAATTTCAGTGGCGAGGCGTAGGTGTTCTGCCGCTTCAGCGACTCTTTCCGCTCGCATCAGCCCGGCGCCAAGGTTGCGCTGCGCCCACAGGTTTTCCGGGGCTTGCCGAACAGCGGTTTCAAGCTCAGCGATACCTTCAACGGTTTTGCCGGTTCGCAGCAGCGCAACTCCCAGGGCAACGCGACCATTGATATGGTCCGCATCTGTGTCGGTCAACTTTTGCAGCAGTTCAATGGAACGCGGCAGGTTGTTCTGGTCGCTGTAAGCCATGCCCAAGTTGTAAAGCACATCGGCATCTTGCAGATTCACGCTTAGAAAGAGTTCGAGCAAGAGAATGCCGTCCGCGTAATTTCCTTTGCTCAGTAGAGCGGCGATGTCAACAAGATATCCTTGCTTCTCGTAATCATCCTGCCAGGTGACCTTGACCAGCCTTTCGTCCACGGCCAGCGACTTGATTACACCGGTAAGGTGCTGAAAAGCGGAGCGAATCCTTTGAATGACACCTTCACTAAAAGCTAATTTACTTTTTCCAACAGCTTTCGGGAAAAGCGGGAGCGTCTTTTCATTCAGTTCCAGGGCCAAGTCGTAAACACGTTTCGATGCCATACTTCCTCGTTACGGCGCCCGATAGGGCAGCCAGGTATACCAATCGCGAATCTTCAGATAGTCAGCCCAGAGATCGATCAATTCGCAGTCATGCGCAGGATCATCAGGCACTGAATTGTAAATATCCAGGAGTTGCTGGCCCTGTCTATCAAAGCCTGCTGTGTGGAATGGATTGACGATTTCAGGTTTCTCCAGGCGCGCAGCCCAAAATATTGCATAAGCCGCGTTGATAAAGTGGGTTGCGGTGTAAATCTCAAACGGGATCGACTCTTTAAGACGCACACTCAGCGCTTCTTTGGCGATGGTCAGCTCTTTTTCCACCTGTTGGGGTTCTAGTTCAAGTAGCTCGGGATAATCGAGTGTCAGTTTTTCGCTGACCCGCAATCCGATTGGCACAGAACGAAGGTGGGTGATCATCCCTGCCAGCAATTCTTGTTTGAACGGCTCCAACTGCGCTTTGCTCATGCCAAACTTTTGGGCAATACCATTCGGGGCTCTCA
>CAIMZS010000343.1 GCA_903846015.1 uncultured Anaerolineae bacterium
CCGTTACCGAAGAAATGAAAGCGACCAGCTATAGAAACGAATACTATTTAAGATTCGATTAGCGAAGGCGGATTTGATGATATCGATAAACACAACTGAGCACCCGAACCATCTCCAATGAAATACTACATCGTCAGTATACTGGCAGCGATCCTTTTCCTGTCACCATGCAAGGGCTTTTGTGAAACGCCATCTCAAGAGCAAATAACGGAATGGCGTAGAGCTGCGGAACAGGGTGATGCGCCGGCTCAGTACAAACTCGGGGTGATTTACGCTCATGGCCATGGAGTTATACAAGACTATGCAGAAGCGTTGAAATGGTACCGTCTTGCGGCAGAGCAAGGGAATAACTTCGCTCAGTACAATCTCGCCGGGGCGTACTATAAAGGAGAAGGAGTCGTGCGGAGCCTGCCCCATTTACTGTAATACTTGGAGTTGGAAATTCTTCTCAAATTGAGCCGCAAATTCTACCGGTGTTAACCCACCCAATGCACTATGCGGCCGGTTATGATTGTAATCATACTGCCATTCTTCAATGATCTCTTTTGCATGATCAAGGCTTAAAAACCAGTTGTCGTTTAAGCACTCATCCCTTGCTATCCGATTGAAGCTTTCTATAAAGGCATTGTCAACCGGCTCGCGCCGGAAGCGGTCTGCTTCACCGGAGACATCGTCGAGGACACACGATACCTGGACGAAGCGCTGAATATACTCGGGCAGATGAGCGTGCCGCTCTATGGCGTTCCCGGCAATCATGAATACTGGAGCGGGGCTTCGTTCGACCGAATTGGCAAAGCCTTCCGGAAGACCGGCGGGGAATGGCTTGTGGATCGCTCCGCTGTCGCGGCGCAGGGAAGAGTGCTGATCTCAGGACGATCAGGAACAGAGTTCAACACTCGACAAGCCGTGTCCGAGTCTGCCATGTCTGGTCACGAGATAGAATGGAATCCAGTGCTCACTAAACCTCCAGCCGCTGTAACCTCAAAGGGCACTTCAGGCCCACTTCTCCTGGGGGATGGAAGATCGACACTGGCGGCACCATACGCCAAACGTATTCTGTTGACGCACTACCCACTTGACATCAAAAACATCAAGGGGTCGAGATTTGATCTGATTCTGTCGGGGCACTCACACGGGGGTCAGGTGCGTCTCCCTATCATCGGGGCATTGATCGTTCCTTTTGGCGTGAACGGGTATCAGCTGGGCATATACCAAACGCCAGCGGGCCCTCTTCATGTGAGTGCTGGCCTGGGAACTTTTTTCTTGCCGGTCCGTTTCTTATGCCGGCCGGAGATCACGTTGATTGAACTATGATCGGAGAATCCTGGAACCATCGCTTCGCTCCCGCTCGCGCAGTCAGCTAGTTCTGCCAAAGCGCCCCGCTGCAAACCCTTGACGCTGATCGTCCCGTCGGTAAAGAAAAATACACCACAAACCTTTTAGCAGTTAAAATCATTGCATAAATTACTTTTATACGTATTCTTTTATACATGTAAGACCCAGCTCTTTTATGCGGATAAACATAAGGCGCAGAAATAAAATCGATTAATGGGATAAGTGTGTTGAATCGAGAGTGTGTGTGATTATTTATGTGGGTTACAATCCAAAAATCCGCAGATAGGGGGGGGATCAATCTAATTATTATTGGGGCTAATGAGGGTATGTTTATGATCGCTCGTTCGGTAGCAATAGCAATGTGTCTGCTCTTCATTAGTCGACCCGCTTTTTCAAAAGAGTGTTGGGCGTTGACGGATATGAAAGGACAAGTTGCTTTATCAAAAGAGTATACGTTTATAGCAGATAAGTTTTCGAATGTGATGGTACTCTGCTTCGACGAGAAGACGGGAAGCGTTTCTGGCGATGATACGCAACTTATGCGTTTTGGGGCCTCAACTCTGGCGGGATGGGCAACCAATAAAGGTATTGAACTTTTTGTGGTGTATCAAATCGACCGAGCCAACGGAAAGGTTTTTTTTACGAAGACTCGAATTGGTACGGGGACTCTTATTCCAGGTGCACCAGATATTGTCGGGGCTTTCGTAGGAAAAGCAGTAAGGCTACGTTAATAAAATACAATAAGTTGTTCCATCCTACCCGCACCCCGCAGTAGCTCATCAGCGGCAAGAGACGGCGGTGACCGGGTACAGACTCTGTTATCAGAGACTTCAGTCAGGATTTCTCTACTATGTTAATAATTTCTGTACCTCGATTATACATTCACGGAGTTAAGTAGAGCATATCATGACTATGATTCGCAAGATTATGAAGTATATAATAACAGGACTATTAGCGTTAGTCGCGATAATCAGTATATCTATCTTCGTATGCTTTCTATATTTTAATGAAGATATGACTCTCGGAGTGCGAACGCACTTTTACAGAATGATTGTCTGCACAAAAACAAAAGATGCAAACGGTAACAACATATTATTAGATAGAATCACGCAAGAATACCTTGTCATCAGTGCTACTGGCGGACTAGTCGATCCTGTCGAATATTCACGTAAATACTTGGCTATAGAAAAACAACTAGACAAAGAATTAGCACCAATGAGGAAAGACCATATTATTGGACAATGTTATGGAATCTGGGGGAGAAAGAAAACAATTCTTAAAGAAAAATACGGGATTGACTGGAGAAGC
>CAIMZS010000344.1 GCA_903846015.1 uncultured Anaerolineae bacterium
GGGTGGCAAAGTAAAACAGCAGTACCGCCAATAAGGGGTTCTGTTTTACTTCATAAATTGAATTTTTCATATGTCCGAAATGTCGTTTTTTGCGCAAAATTCAGGCGCAAAACACGACATTTGTCTATTTCTACTCTCGCTTGTGGAGAATTCGCCTTCTCCGTTACTGAATTTTATTAGAATTTTGGCTGTTCGGTGGCGGTGACCGGTGAACTGCCGCGCAAGAAGTCAAAATCACAACCCTGGGGGGCTTGCATGACGTGCTCGATATACATTCGCCCGTAGCCGCGTTCAAACTGGGGCGCTGGCGGCTGCCAGCCGGCGCGACGTTTTGCCAATTCAACCTCATCTACATGCAGAATGATGCTGCGCCTGGATACATCCAGTTCAATCTCATCACCATCTCTGACCAGCGCCAAAGGTCCTCCGATGGCGCTCTCAGGCGCCACATGCAGGACGATCGTTCCAAAGGCCGTCCCGCTCATGCGCGCATCTGAAATACGCACCATGTCGCGTACCCCTCGCCCCAGCAATTTTCCCGGGATCGGGAAATTGCCTACCTCGGGCATGCCTGGCGCGCCGATGGGCCCGACGTTTTGCAAGACCAGCACATCATTCTCTTCCACGTCCAGATCAGGGTCGTTGATGCGCGCGGAGAGGTCATCCATATTTTGAAAGACCACGGCGCGCCCACGGTGCTGCAACAAATTCGCTGATGCCGCTGCGTGTTTGATAACCGCCCCATCCGGCGCCAAATTACCCCACAGCACCGACAGGCCGCCCTCCGGCGCGATCGGGTTATCCAGCGAATGGATGATCTTATTATCCTGAATGAGCGCGCTCTGAACATTTTCGGCCAGGGTCTTGCCCGTCACCGTCATGGCATCGCCGCGCAGCAGCGGCAGCAGTTCCTTCAGGATGGCCGGTATGCCCCCGGCGTAGTACAAATCTTCCATCTGGTATTTCCCTGCCGGGCGCAGACTTGCGATCAGCGGGGTTTTGCGGCTGATTTCATCAAACAATGACAGCGGCAGGTCAATCCCCAGGCGGCCCGCCACCGCTGCCAGGTGGATAAAGGCATTGGTCGAGCCGCCCGCGGCGCACAGCAGGCTGATGGCATTGTGAAAGGCGTCGCGCGTCATGATCTGGGATGGGCGCACGCCCTCTTTCGCCAGCGTGACGATTCTGCGACCGGCTGATTCCGCCAGGCGCAGGCGGCGCGCATCGACAGCCGGGATGGCGCCGTTGCCCGGCAGCGCGATGCCCATGGCCTCGCAGATGGAATTCATGGTGGAGGCCGTGCCCATCACCATGCAGTGCCCGGCGCTGCGCACTATCCCATCTTCGATCTCATGGTAGGTGGCATCATCCAGGGTGCCGGCCTGATTCTCGGCGGTCAAGCGCCGGCAGTCTGTGCATGCGCCCAGTATCTGATCGCGGTAGCGCCCATTGAGCATCGGGCCGCCGCTCAGCAGGATAGCCGGCAGGTCGGCGCTGGCGGCTCCCATCATCGCGGCGGCGATGGATTTGTCACAATTTACCAGCAGCACCACCCCGTCCAGCGGCTGGCCGCGGATCATCTCTTCGGTATCCATGGCTGCCAGGTTGCGATACAACATGGAAGTGGGGTTGAGGTAGATCTCACCCAGCGAAATGGTGGGGAATTCCAGTGGGAACCCGCCAGCCTGCCAAACGCCTCTTTTCACCGCTTCGCATAACTCGCGAAAATTGCGGTGACAGTTATTGACTTCGCTGAAGGTGTTGCAGATCCCGATGACGGGTTTTTGCATATCTTCATCATCGAAGCCCATTGATTTGGTAAATGCCCGGTGGGTGAAACCCGCCACCCCACCTTGCTGAAAAAAAGTCTTTCCGCGGCCAGATTCTGTCATGCCTGCAATCCTTTCGATGGAATCATTGTCCCACCAGATGTTTGGCCAGGCGTTTACCCAGCCCGATGATGGTCAGGACGGTGGGGCGGGCCAGCGCCTCGGGGAAGCTGCTGGCATCACACACATACAACCCGGCAACCTGGGTCTGCAAGTCTTCGTCCAGCATGGTGCCGATGCGCACCGTGCCGCTCGGATGTGTGCCGCGCAGCGGAGTCATGAACATGCTGGCCGGGTCGACACCCGCTTCCACCAGTATCTTCCGGCACAGCCCTTCGGCCTGGCGCTGGCGCTCCAGATCATCTCCGACCATCGGTTTGCTGATCCGGCCATCGGCGAATACCCCGCCGGAAATGCTGTCTTTCAGCTTGATCATCACGCCCAGGGTGTTATTCCACTTCGGCCAGGTGAGCGCATATTTCGGCCCTTTCAACACATTGATGATCGGATACAACAGCCACGGGTCGATCAACGTGCTGAGCATATAACCGGCTTCGAGATTCTCCCACGACCAGGTCATGGGCGGCTCATTCCCACTGCCGCGTTCGCCGCGCGGAAGAAAACCATACACCATGGTGGTGATATCCATTGTCATGCCATCGCCCGCGCCGTCCACCCCGGAAGCCTGCAGGATGCGCGGGGTGCCGATGCCGCCGGCAGCCAGGACGATCCGTGGGGCGAAGGCCTGGAAGGGCTGCCCCGCGATTGTGCCCTGAACACCGATGGCCTGCCTGCCGCCGATTAACACCTTCTCCACCCGCGCGTTTACGCGTAATTCCGCGCCAGCCTGCACTGCCTCGTCAACCCACTCGGCGGCGCTCCATTTGGCGCCGCAGCGGCAGCCGAGCATGCACTTGGCCCCGCAGTCAAACTTTTTACTGCGGGCCGGCTTCATAAACTTGAGCTGCGGCTGCCAGTCATATCCGAGCGCCTGCCCGGCCTGGGCGATGCGGGTCGAAGCGCTGCCGCGCAGTTCCTCCGGGAGTACCGCGACCCCCAGTTCCGGGATGGTCTCGGCCACTTCGGCATCGATATCCACGCCGTATTTTTCCTTCAGCCACTCGGGCGGCGGCGCGGCACAGCCGCAGTACATGCTGGTTGCGCCGCCCACCATCAACGGGCGCACAATGTTCAGGCCCTCCTGGGTGAACAACAGGCTCATACGGTCGGCATAGATCAGTGCGCCCAGGTAGGTGCCGTAATAACTGCGCGGGCGCTGGTCGATGCCGCGTTCGAGCAGCAGCACTTTTTTACCGGCTCTCGCCAGTTGGCGCGCCACGGTTGCCCCGCCCGGTCCGCTGCCCACCACGATCACATCGTGCTGCGGTTGCCCGCCCAGCTTATCGGAATGTAAGGTAGAATCGCTCATTGCAGCCTCCCAAAGAACCCAAAAATGGTATTTTTTCACCCGGCTGTCATTTCCGTAGAACACCACGATCGGTGTGCGAGGCCCTCGCTCTTTGCCGGTCATGACAATTTCCTTGTTCAGTTGGAGATTGCCACGGCGCCGGGGTTACGTGTCTCGCATAATGACAGTTGTTGATTATTGCATTGGTCCCGGTGCGCGCACGGGATATGGGAAAGTATACACCTTGCCTGAGAAATGGAGATTAACATGAATCGTCCTGTTTCTACCCGCTACCTGGCTGTGTTGACCGGTGTCTTGATGCTGGTCTCGATCATCAACGTTGCCGATAAAGAACTGCTCGCGCCGGTGGTGGATGCCGTCAAGCGCGATTTGAGCATGAGCGACACGCAGATCGGCATGGTGCGCTCATCGGTTTTCCTGGCTGCGCTGCTTGGGCAGCTGCTGTGGGGGCCGCTCTCGGATCGCTGGGTGCGCAAGAATATCATCGTGATCGGCACGCTGATCTGGAGCGGGTTGACCTGGATGACGGCCTTCGTGGGTACCTTCCCACAGCTTTTGATGGCGCGCGCCAGCATGAGTTTTGCGGAAGGCTGTTTCAATCCTTCAGCCTATGCCTTGCTGACCGATGCTGTCCCCAAGCGCAACCAGGGCATGGTGCTGGGGCTGATGAGCCTGACCTACCCGGTGGGGACGGCGGCGGCGCTGGTACTGGCAAGCGTCATCGGCACGCAGCACTGGCGGCAGCCGTTTGTCGTCTTTGGCATCCTCGGGATCGCGTTGGGCGCGGTAGTGCTTTTGGTGGTGCGCGAACCCAGGCGCGGGTCAAATGAGCAGGCCGTGCAGGCTGGCGGCGAATACAGCGGGCATTTCTCTTTTGCCGAATTTCGTAAAATGTTGAGCGTGCCGACGCTTTTACTGGCTTTTGGATTGGATACCTGCCAGGCTACCGTCAACTGGACGCTGGCCTTCTGGGCTCCCACCTATTTGACGCGCTACAAAATCGCTCCCAATTCTGAAAGCGCCTCGCTGGCGCTGCTGCCCGCCATCGTCGGCTTTGTGGCTGGGGCGCTGATCGGCGGCTGGTTGAACGACCGCCTGCGGACACGCTTCCGCACCGCACCGGCCTGGATCAGCCTGTTTGCGATGGCGGGTGGTTTCCTGCTGGCGCTGCTGGTTTTCAACCTGTTCCAGCTTGGCTGGTTGATGGCGGCGGTCTTCTTCCTCGGGCTGGTGACCTACCTGGTGATGCCGAGCGTCAGCCTGATCCAGTTCAGCGTCGTTCCGCCGGAGATGAAGGCCTCGGCCATATCCGCCAGCAATGTGGTGCTCAACCTGGTGATCTCAATCGTGACCTTTTTTATCGGTGTGGTCAGCGATGGGGCTGGTCTGCGCCTGGCCATCAGCGGCGCGATCCTGAGCATGTATGCGCTCGGCTTCGTCGTCAGCCTGGCGATGCTGCGCACCTACACGCGTGACATGTCTCGCCGTGATCTGATGGTTGCAGAGCGGGTGAAGGGCATATAGCGTGGTTGTGGTCCGCGTGGTAGGGCGCAGCGCCGCTGCGCCCCTACCACGTCCACAACGATTTCCGCCCCAAAATAGTGACGTATGTCAATTGACGCGCGGGGCACAAATAACATATACTGAAGCTTGAAATGATCATCAGAAGTGGGACAGCTATGGCAGATTTGAGCGGATATTCATTGGGCCGCTATCCCTTCCTCGAAAGACCTGGCGAGGGCGGTATGGTCTATACCCATAAACCCGGCTTCTGTTTTCTACGAAATTTGAACCTGGCAGCTGCCGACGGCTGCTTCATCCTGGAAGAGGATTCCATCCATGCCCTACCAACCCGGTGATATCCTGTTCGACAAATACCGCATCGCGCCAGACGGACTGATCGGTCATGGTTCGTTTGGGGATGTCTACCGCGTCACACACCAGCGGCTGAACGTTCCGCGCGCCATCAAACTGCTGCGCCACGATGCTCCGGGCATCGGCAGCGTAGACTATCGCAGGGCCTCCGAACGCTTTCTCTTGGAAGCCCATGTTGGCGCATTGATTCAGCATCCCAATGTCATCAAGGTGTATGAATTCGAAGAGACCGCTGCGGAACTGGGCCTGGTGATGGAATACGCCCCCGGCAAAAGTCTGCAGGACCGGCTTCTCAAGGAGCGGCAGCTTTCGGTAGCGGCAGTCATTCGTCTGGGCATTGAATTATGCGCCGGGCTGGAAGCCATTCACCAGCGTGGCATTGTCCACCGCGACATCAAACCCGGCAACATCCTGTTTGGCGAAGACGGCGTTGCGAAAATCGCCGATCTCGGCCTGGCACAGATGCTCGGTGATAACAGCGACCGCAGTCTGCGTGGGTCATCCTCTGATCCGCATCCAGGCACGATGCTCTATAAATCACCGGAACAGGAGAGCACGCGGGCGCTTTTGCTGCCCAGCTCCGATATTTTTTCATTGGGCTGTGTTTTGTTTGAGGCGCTGACTGGCAAACCGTACAAACTCGATTACGGCGCCAGTGTCAGCGCTCATCGCTCAGGTGTACCCAACTGGTTGGTCAGGATCATCGCCCGAATGCTGCGCGAGCAGCCGGGTCGCGTGCCGGAAGACGACAGCGATCCCAAAAAGCGCTACCGCCTCGCCAGCCAGGTGCGGGTGGCTTTGGAAGTGGGCGGAAAGCAAAACGATGTGTGGAAATGGCTCGCCGCCGGTCTTGGCGTGCTGCTTGTCATGTTCCTGCTCATTCGCCTGGTGAGCAGCCCAGCAGCGCTGACACCCCCACCTTCAGCAGCCACTTCTGCAAATGGGATCCTGCCGTCAACCAGTCCAGCCACCCAAACCGCCGCCCCAACCGCATCACCAACCACGCAGCCCACCAACGCGCCTGTTGCCACGAGTACGCCTGCGCCAACCAGCACACCTGCAGTGACAGCCGTACCCACGCTTGGGATTGGCTCAATAACCACGCGCGAAAAAGACAGCATGCTGATGGTGTATGTGCCGGAAGGGCCGTTCACGATGGGCGGCAGCGCGGATGCTGCGTTGAAAATTTGCCAGGGGGTTAGTACCGGATGCCAGCGCAGTTGGTTCACGGGCGAAGAGCCTGTCCACACCGTCACATTGGCTGCTTTCTGGATCGACCAGACCGAAGTGACCAATGCCAAATATGCCCAATGTGTACAGGCGGGAACCTGCCAGCCGCCGTGGGATAAAAAATCATATACGCAGCCCAGCTATTATGGCAATTCCAGCTTTAGCGAATACCCGGTCATCTATGTGGATTGGAACCAGGCCAAGATCTACTGTGAATGGGCGGGCGGGCGCTTACCCACCGAATCCGAATGGGAAAAAGCGGCGCGTGGAACAGACGGAAGAATCTATCCGTGGGGCGATAGCATTGAC
>CAIMZS010000345.1 GCA_903846015.1 uncultured Anaerolineae bacterium
TGTCGTGCGCTTTGATGCAGTGAATAAGCTCCTTATGCTGATCAGGGTCAGCAATATAGGGATCGAAAGATAAAGCTCTCTCCAGGTCATTGATCAAATCACTTATCAATCTTTCAAGGCGGTTATTATCTGCTGCGTGAGCGATGATTTTATGGAATTCAATGTTCAATGCATAGGCCTCACTGACCATGCCGCTTGAACTCTCGGCGAAGAGCAAGTCTTCTTTTCTGTTATTTTCTTCAAGCAGGGAAATCTCTTCGGGGGTAATGCGCTCGGCAGCCAAACCGATTGCTTCTGTTTCCAGTATGATACGGAGTGCATATATTTCCATCAAATCCCTGGTTGTCAAGCGAGAGACAACATAGCCCAGTCGTGGCATGGAATCGAGCAATTTCTCGTGGGTTAATAATAACAATGCTTCACGAGTGGGGGTTTTTCCTATATTGTATTTCTGCGCCAAATCAGATTCGTTTAGAATTTCTCCCGGTTTGATAATCCCCGAAATAATCGCTTGCTTGAGCTGTTCATAAATATATATTTTCTTTGTGATTTTATACGCCATAAGATCCTACCTTTTGATTTCACCAACTCTAATTTTATCGCTGTTTTCAGGTTTGTTTGCCTGGATAAATACACAACGGAACTTTTCAGAAAAACGCTTGACAACATTTTAGGTTGACTTATAATATATTATAAATATATCACAAACATGTTTCAGGCACTTAAGAAAATTCAAAGGAGCTAATCACAAACAATATCACAATATTCATTTCATATTGGAGTACCTTTGATCACTCAAAAGGAGAAGAATATGCAAAAACAACCAAATAAAGGCCTCAGTAGGCGCGATTTCCTAAAATTTGCATCACTTACAGTAGGCGCCGGGGTACTGGCAGCCTGCGGTACGCCCAAGCCGATCACTCCCGCAAGCGCTGCAACTGCAGCTCCAGGCGGCGAAATCCAACCAACCTTGCCCGCAGCTGTTAACAAGGATGCCGTTCAATGGTGGGTAGGTTGGGGCGAACTTGTCCCGTTTTTTGAATCCTTTAAACAAATGGCGAAATACAAAGAGCTAATGGGCACTGCCAATGTGGAGATGAAGCCCAGTATCTCCGATGAAGTCCTTTTCACCGCACTTGCTGCCGGTACCCCGCCCGATATTGCTTCCAATGTCTCTTATCTCGACCTGTTCTCGCGTGAAGTATGCGTTGATATCAGTGACTGGGTCTCCAAGAGCTCCGTTATCAAGCAGACTGATTTTATCTCCGGCAACTGGGATGGTGGCTTCTATAACGGCAAACAGTACGGCGTCCCCACGCTGGAATGCTTTGTCAGATTCGGCATGGATTACAACACCCGTATGGTTGAGGCCGCCGGGCTTGATCCGGAAAAACCACCCGTCACCTGGGACGAAACTCTTGAGTGGCACAAAGCATTGACCAAGTTTGACAACGCTGGCAACCTGCTCACCATCGGCCTGGATCCGATGGATGCTGAGGGCAGCGCTGTTTCTGATGGTTTCCTGGCCGCTCGTTCGTGGGGTTTTAAATGGTTTGACAACGCTACCGGCAAGTTCGATCTGGCAAATGATGGTATGGCGAAGGCCTTTGACACCTATGCTGAATTCTATAAAGTCGTCGGTGCGGACAAGATGTCAGGCATGCGCCAGGTGGCAGCCAATGAGACTTGGGGCGGCTCCTTCAATGCTGAAGTACAGGCCATGATCATAGAAGGTTACTGGCACCCGGGTGAAACCCAGGCCCAGAAACCGGAAGTCGCTAAATTCAACCGCGCCACCTGGGTTCCTGTTCCCGAGGAACGCCGTGGCGAGAAGGTTCAGGGCACCGGCGGCCACTACGTTACATTCTTCAAAGAAGCCAAGAAGGCTGAGCAAGGCTTCAAATTCTCTGAATTCCTGACATCCGATGAACTGTGTGGCAAGGTTTTCAAGGAACTGGGCTGGCTGCCAGCTTATAAGCCTTATCTCGACAAGGCCGACCCGAAGGCCTTCCCGGGCCTGGATTTCTACTTCCAGTCTGTGAAGGATGCCACTGATATGCAGCCTGCCATTGCCTGCCCAATTGGGTCCTTTGTTCAGACGAATTACGATCAGTTGAGTGATGATGTCAACCGCGGCAAGATGGTTGGCAAAGATGCTGCTGCTGAATTCCAGACTCGCTGCGAGAAAGAGTTCAAAAACGCCGGTTTCAGTAAATAAAGGTTGCAAGCTGTCCCGGGAATAGCGCCTTTCAGCCCGAAAAGTGGCAGCACTACAACAATCAGGCGGTTGATTAACAAGGAGGTTTCAAGCAGAAAGATGCTTGCTTGAAACCTCCCAATTTAACCGAAATTTTCGAGGTGATGTATGAAAAATCAGATTGGCTCCCGTTTCAAACAACGCGACCTGGCAATGGGGCTGCTTTTTGTATCTCCCTGGCTGGTTGGCTTCATTCTTTGGACGGCTTATCCGCTCGTTTCATCCCTCTATTACAGTTTTACCAGATACGATCTTCTTCGACCGGCAGTTTGGATTGGATTTGCCAACTATGTCGAATTATTTACCGATGATCCGCAGTTTTACACCGTCATATACAACACACTGTTCTATGTAGTTTTGAGCGCACCTTTGGGCGTGATCTCTGCTTTTCTAATGGGGGCGCTGCTCAATACGCCTATTGCTGCCAGACCATTTTTCCGGGCAATCTTCTTTTTTCCCGCTATCGTGCCCACCGTAGTAGTGGCAGTCGTCTGGCAGTTCCTGCTCAATATCCAGTTCGGTGCCATCAATTCAGTTTTACAGGGTCTCGGGTTGTCGGTCATCCCATTTCTCTCAAGCCCTGATCTTGCCAAACCATCACTGATCATGATCTACATGTGGGCGCAAGGAAATGCAATTGTCATCTTCCTGGCAACTCTTCAAGATGTGCCTCGCTCATTGTACGAAGCTGCCACCATGGATGGTGCCAATGCCCTGCAAAAATTTTGGAACATTACCATCCCGATGTGTACTCCAGTCATTTTGTTTAACCTGATCATGGGTTTTATCGATGGTTTCCAGAATTTTACCCTGCCCTGGCTGCTGACAGGTGGAGGGCCAAGCAATTCAACTGAATTCTACGCCCTCTATTTGTACCGGAACGCTTTTGCATATCTGCGCATGGGCAAAGCTTCGGCCATGGCCTGGTTACTTTTTATTGTGATCATCCTATTTACCTTTATCCTGTTCAAAAGCTCCGCTCGCTGGGTCTATTACGGCGGCGAGCGCTCATAGGAGGCCAGCATGAATATGCGTCTACCGGTAAATGCGATCGGCACAACTGCTGGCAATGAGTTGCAGCGTCTGCGTAAACTGACTCCGATGGGGTGGTTTACAGAAATTTTGAAATATGGCTTACTGATCCTTCTAACCGTTACCTATATCCTGCCTTTTTTTTGGATGTTTACTTCCGCCTTAAAAAATGACGCTCAGGTATATGTCGCCCCACCCATCTGGATTCCAAACCCGGCCTTCTGGGAAAACTTTGTGAACGCCTGGAACAGCCAACCGTTCAACCAGTACGTTTTCAACACCGTCGTATATTATGCAATACCTGCCACAATTGGAACGGTACTTTCCTCTGCCATTGTCGCATATGGTTTCAGCCGCATTAATTGGGCCGGACGGGATACCTTGTTTTATCTTTGCCTGGCAACCATGATGGTGCCGTTCCAGGTTCAAATGGTTCCCCTGTTCATGATTTTCAAAAAAATTGGCTGGATCGACAGCTTCTTGCCGTTGGTGGTGCCCGCCTTCTTTGGCAATCCATTCTATATATTCTTGCTGCGCCAGTTTTTCATGTCACTCCCGGGCGAACTTTCAGATGCAGCCAGAATAGATGGTGCCAGCGAAATGGATATCCTGTTTCGCATTGTCCTGCCGCTCTCTCGACCCGCCCTGATGGTAGTCGCTTTGTTCGCTTTTATCGGCGCATGGAATGATTATCTCGGCCCGCTGATTTACGTTCACAATAATTCCAAACTCGTGCTCGCGCTTGGCGTGGAAAACATGCGACGTTCAATGATGTTTAACAGTACCATCAGCAATGCCTACCCCTATTTGATGGCAGTCAGCACCATCGTGGTTCTGCCCATCCTGATCATGTTCTTCTTCGGGCAGAAAACCTTCATCGAAGGTATTGCAATGACTGGAATCAAAGAATAACTCGCTTTCTGTTCTAATAATTTGCAAAACCTGAATCTTCTCGTGCGAGAACCGGGACTAACGTCTCGTGCGAATACCGGGACTAACGTAATGGAACTCGACCTCTCCAGCATCCCATTCAGCCGCTTTGGCTCCTATCTGGCATTTTCCTTGCTCGCGGAGGATGATTCTCACCCGGCTGGGCTGTATTTACGCAGTGTTCGTGGTCCGGCAACTGGTGGCCGGCCAATGCAAGAAATCCTGCAGATGCAGCTGATCATCAACAATCAACCGCTGGATTTCACCACCCATGCCACTTTCACATGTCTGAGTCTGACAGCATTAGCTGGCCGTGCCGACCTGTGCCTGCCGAGTGCTAATATTGTTCACATCCGGCTGAGTGACGCCGGACTCCGTTTTCATATGCCCGCCGGAGACTACGACAACATCATCCCTGGCAGCGAGCAGACCTGGCAGCTGACCGTCAATACTATTGTCGAGACCAAGCTGCAGTTCACGCCCCTAAAAGGGCATATTGAAATCGATGCCCCCTGGCAAGCCGAACACAGCGAATACATCACTATTACACTTTGCCCCGATTCTGATGGGGCTGGCGAGTTCAGCATTGAAGAAGCCGCCATTAATTGGCCCGGCAGCGCTACCGCCCTTTCTTTTGAAGAGAGTCAACGCCGGGTGGATGCAGAACTGAACGCGTTCATCGCCGCACTTCCCCAGGTACCCGTCCAATATGCGGACTCCCGCCAGCTTGCAGGGTACACCCTGTGGTCCTGCGCTGTAGCCCCGCAAGGGCATCTCACCCGCCCCTCCATTTTCGCATCTAAAAACGGCATGATCGGCATCTGGAGTTGGGACCACTGCTTCCACAGCCTGGCGCTCGCCGATGGTCATCCCGACCTGGCCTGGGCACAGTTCATGGCCATTTTTGACCAACAAGACCAGAGCGGTGCGCTGCCGGACCTGGTCAACGACCGTTTGCTCTCGTGGAGTTTCTGCAAACCACCCGTGCACGGCTGGATTTTGTTGCGCCTGCTGCACACAAGCAGTTTGCTAACGATTGAACGCCTACACGAAATCTACCCGCAACTGGAACGCTGGACAAATTGGTGGTTTAATTTCCGTGACAGCGACGCGGACGGCATCCCACAGTGCAATCACGGCAACGATGGCGGTTGGGACAATAGTACGGTTTTTGCCGTCCGCCCACCGGTCGAATCCCCCGAGATTTCAGCCTATCTGGTGCTCCAGATGGATTTCATGGCTCAAGCCGCCGCCCGCCTGGGCTCATTTAGCCAGGCCGCGGCCTGGACGGCCCGCGCGGATGCGCTCACAACACGCCTGATGGATCATTTCTGGCGCGCGAATCATTTTGTGGGTGTGCAGGTCGGCACTCATACAGACATAGAATCGCAAAGCCTTTTACTCTACCTGCCGCTGTTGCTCGCGAAACGCTTACCACTCGCAGTCCGTGAAAGCCTGATCGCCCGTCTCAAAACCCCCGGCGAATTTCTCACTTCTTTTGGGCTGGCAACAGAAAACCTGAAAAGCCCACTGTATCGTTCCAAAGGCTATTGGCGCGGTCCCATCTGGCCCGCACCCATGCTCATCATCATCGATGCGCTCATGGCCTGCGGCGAAATCGAATTTGCCAGCGAACTGCGCCGCCGCTTTTGCGACCTGGTCAATGGTTCTGGCATGGCTGAAAACTTTGACGCTCACACCGGCCAGGGATATCACGACTTCCATTTCTCGTGGACAGCCAGTATTTTCCTGACCCTGGCGCACGAACTCTGACAGCCTGTTTTGTGATGGACAGATCAGCACGCTACCTATTGCAATCACGGCCAGGTCTGGAAATTGCGCGGATATTTGAAACAAAAATTGGCAGGATCGAACCTATTTGCGCCTTCCAGTCCCAAATTTTTGAAGGAGACTCTTGATGTCACAACACGCTAAACCCATTACCTATCCCTACATCCCAAACTCCGTCCCGGCTACCAAGCAGGCGATGCTCAAGGCTGTTAACGCCCAAAGCGTTGATGAATTCTACGCCGATATTCCCGAAAGCATTCGCTTCAAAGGAAAACTCAACCTGCCGGAACCATTTCTCGCCGAGGCACAGCTTGTCCGACATATAGAGGGGCTGTTAAACAAAAATACCAGCGCACATGAGCGCCTCAGTTTTCTGGGCGCAGGCTGCTACCAACATCACGTCCCTGCCGTTTGCGATGAGATCAACTCGCGCGGCGAGTTCCTGACAGCCTATGCAGGCGACCCATACGAGGACCACGGACGCTTCCAGGCCTTGTTCGAGTACGAATCCATGATGGGCGAACTTCTTAACATGGACGTCGTCAATGTTCCCAATTATGATGGTTTCCAGGCGGCAGGTACGTCACTCCTCATGGCTGGACGCATTACTGGACGTTCACAGGCGCTGGTCTGCGGAACCATTGGCGCTGATAATCTCTCGAAGATGCGTGACTATGTACAACCGCACCTTGAAATTGTGCTGCTGGACTATGATCAATCATCCGGCTGCATGAATTTGGCGGATTTGAAGACGAAAATTTCTGCACAAACCGCAGCAGTATTTTTCGAAAACCCATCTTATCTTGGGTTCGTTGAGACCCATGCGGAGGAAATTGCTCAAATTGCTCATAAAAACGGAGCGCTATGTGTGGTTTCGGCTGATCCGATTTCATTAGGAGTCATCAACCCGCCGGCTGAATATGGCGGCGACATCGTTTGCGGCGACATCCAGGCCCTGGGTATGCACATGTGGTACGGTGGCGGGCACGCCGGTTTCATCGCCAGCCGCGATGAAGAAAAATTTGTGCAGGAGTATCCTTCACGCTTGTTTGGCGTTGCGCCAACACAGGTGGAAGGCGAATATGGTTTTGGCGATGTGGCTTATGAGCGCACCTCCTTTGCCGTGCGTGAAGAAGGGAAAGAATGGGTCGGCACAGCCGCAGCGCTGTGGGGCATCACTGCAGGGGTTTACCTGGCGCTGATGGGCCCGCAAGGCATGTTGGAAATTGGCACAGGCCTGATGCAAAGAACCAAATATGCCATCGGGAAACTGCAGCGCATCCTGGGGGTCAAGATCCGTTTTGAAGGGATTCACTTCAAGGAATTTGTCGTCGACTTCAACGGGACCGGTCAAACGGTCGCTTCAATCCACCAAAAATTACTCGCGAAAGAGATTTTTGGCGGCAAGGATCTCAGCGTGGAATTTCCTGAACTGGGCCAATGTGCTTTGTATGCCGTCACCGAAATCCACAGTCAAGCCGATATTGACCGGCTGGTGACCGATTTACAGGAGGTGCTGAAATGAAACCTATTGCCCCCAAACCAATGCCCCGTCGTTTTCACCAGGCAAGCTGGGACGAACCAGTCATTTTTGAGTTGAGCCAGCCAGGCGCGCGCGGCGTGCTGGTGCCGGAAGTCGAAGCCGAAATCCAACAGGAATGCGGTGATGTAGTTGCCAGCCTGCCTGAGAGTTTGCGCCGTAAGAGCCCGCCCGCGCTGCCCGAGATGTCGCAGCTGCATGTTTTGCGGCATTATGCGCGGCTTTCCCAGGAAAACCTGGGTGTTGATTTAAATATCGATATTGGGCAGGGCACCTGCACCATGAAATACAGCCCAAAGGTGAACGATCAGTTGGCCCGTTCGCACAAGATGGCTGACCTGCACCCGCTCCAGGACGAGTCTACCGTTCAGGGCATCCTCGAGGTGATGTGGAAGCTGGAGCAATGCCTGAAGGAAATTTCGGGCATGGAACGCTTCAGTTTACAGCCCGGAGCCGGTTCGGCGGCCATTTACGCCAATGTGTCGATGGTGCGGGCTTATCACGAGAGCCGCGGCGATGCCAAACAGCGCGATGAAGTCATCACCACCATATTTTCGCACCCATCAAACGCCGCTTGCGCCAAGGTCGCCGGTTACAAGGTGATCACTATTTACCCGGATGCCGATGGCTACCCTGATCTGAATGCGCTCAAAGCGGCCGTATCCGAGCGGACAGCAGCACTGTTCATTACCAACCCTGAGGACACGGGCATTTTCAATCCCTATATCGAGCAATTTGTGCAGGTGGTGCATGCTGTAGGTGGGCTGTGCGTTTACGACCAGGCGAATGCGAATGGCGTTTTAGGTATCACCCGCGCTCGCGACGCGGGCTTTGACCTGTGCCACTTTAACCTTCACAAAACTTTTTCCACCCCGCATGGCTGCGGTGGCCCAGCCGCAGGAGCCAGCGGTGTTTCTCCGGCGCTCGTGCCGTTTTTACCCAAGCCCAGCGTGGAATTTGACGGGCAGAAATACTTTCTCAATTATGACCTGCCGCAAAGCGTGGGGAAAATTCGCCCGTGGTATGGCGTGGCGCAAAATATCCTGAAAGCTTATAGCTGGATCATGAGCCTCGGCGCCGATGGTCTGCGCGAAGTGGCTGAAATCGCTGTGCTCAATAACAATTACCTTCTCAATAAAGTGCTTGAAATCCGCGGAGTCAGCATGCCGTTTGCCACAGGCAAGCGCCGTATCGAGCAGGTGCGCTACAGTTGGGAGCAGTTGACCAGTGAGACCGGCATCCACTCGGAGGAAATGGAAACCCGCATGGTCGATTTTGGAGCGCACTATTGGACCAGCCACCATCCCTATGTCGTCCCTGAGCCGATGACGCTCGAACCGACCGAATCCTACTCTCGCGCCGACCTGGATGAGTATTTTGCCATCTTGAAGCAGGTGGCTGGTGAAGCTTATTCCAACCCCGAAATCATCCGCACCGCGCCGCACAACAGCACCGTCCATCAGAACCAACATGAGCCTTTCGACAACCCGGATGAATGGGCTGTCACGTGGCGAGCCTATAAGAGGAAAATAGACATGTAAACGGATCATCCGGTTTACATGTTGCTCAGACATGGTCAAAATACGTCTCGGACTAATCATTAATCCCATTGCCGGTATCGGTGGGCGCGTGGGCCTTAAAGGCAGTGACGGCGCCGAGCTTCAACGCCAGGCGCTGGCTCTCGGCGCCCAGCCGCAGTCTCACCTGCGTACCATCCGGGCGCTGGAAGTCCTGATTCCGCTGGCCGGGCAGTTTGAACTCTTTACCGCGCCGGGTGAGATGGGCGAAAATACGGCCCGCCAGGCAGGGTTTGTTCCGCAGGTGCTGCTCACCCAAACTCCAGGACCCACCGGCCCCTTAGACACTATCCGCGCCGCCCGGGAAATGCTTGACACCTGTGTCGATTTGCTTCTATTTACCGGCGGCGATGGCACCGCTCGCGATATCTTCGCTGCCGTGGCCGTGCTAGAACCGGCACTATCGGGCGCGCAGTTGCCTGTTCTGGGAATCCCAGCAGGCGTGAAGATCCACTCCGCGGTCTTTGCCACCCATCCGCGCACCGCCGGGGAAATCGCTGCCGCCTTTGTCCGAAGTCCACTTTCATCTAAAGGGCGGGCTGAACGGATCCGCCTGCGCGAATCCGAGGTCATCGACCTGGATGAGGAAACCTATCGCAGCGGGATCGTCACTACACGTCTGTACGGCTATCTCAACGTGCCGTATTGCCCGCACTTGTTGCAAAGCCGGAAAGTTCCCACCCCGGCCGCCGAATCGGTCCGCGCCGAAGCCATCGCCGCAGATGTGATTGAATCCATGCAGCCCGGCGGACTTTACATCCTTGGCCCGGGCAGCACCACGCGAGCCATTGCCACACGGCTTGGATTTCCGAAAACCCTGGTTGGTGTGGATGTGTACACCCGTGAAGGTGTTGTGGCCCTGGATGTGAACGAGGCCCGCTTGATGGAATTGCTCAGCTTCGCGAAACAAACCGCCAGGATCATCGTTACCCCTGTTGGCGGGCAGGGATTTATCTTTGGGCGCGGAAACCAGCAGATTGGGCCGCGCGCCATACAGATGGTTGGCCGGGAAAATATCCTGGTGGTCAGCCTCTTAGAGAAGCTGAATGCCCTGCAAGGCGAACCGCTGCTGGTCGATACTGGCGAACCAGACGTGGATGAAATCCTGGCGGGCTATATGCCGGTGGTAGTTGGTTATCACGAAAAAGTCATCTATCGGGTTGCAGCCTGATTTTCAAACAGCGTGATTAATGTGCTGCACAAAACCTGCCACAGCGATCTCACAATATTTAGAAGGAGTTAGCATGAACACCCTTGCAAACAAAATTGCCCTTGTCACCGGCGGAGCCTCCGGCATTGGACGAGCCACCGCCATCCTGTTCGCACAGGAAGGCGCCGCTGTTGCCATCGTGGATATTAACCGCGAATTGGGTCAATCCACGGTTAATGAAATCGAAGGCGCGGGCGGAAAAGCGATTTTCGTGCTCTGCAATGTTACCAGCGCCGTGGATTGTCGTACTGCTGTTGAAGAAACCGTTGCCGCCTTTGGCAGGCTGGATATTCTCTTCAACAACGCCGGCATCATCCGCCGCGCTGATGTCATCGACACGACCGAGGATGAATGGGACAGGGTCATGGCGGTCAATGTGAAATCCATTTTTCTGATGAGCAAATACGCCATCCCTTATATGCAAAAAACAGGCGGCGGCTCGATCATCAACACCAGTTCCGGCTGGGGCCTGAAAGGCGGAGGCAACGCGGTTTCCTATTGCGCATCCAAAGGTGCCGTCACAAACATGACCCGGGCTATGGCCATTGACCACGGCCCGCAGAAGATCCGCGTCAATTCCGTCTGTCCAGGGGATACCGATACGCCCATGCTGCGCAATGAAGCCAAACAACTCGGCGAACCCGAAGATAAATTCATGGCCGAAGCCGCTGAACGCCCCCTGCGGCGCTACGCCCAGCCGGTCGAAATTGCCCAGGCAGTGCTATACCTCGCCAGCGATGCCGCCAGCTACGTCACAGGCGCCGCTCTCATCGTTGATGGCGGCGGGCTGGCCTGACCTGGAACCATGACCCACATCAACGATTGGGAAAATCCCATCCTGCAAGGCCGCAACCGCGAGCCTGCCCATGCCACGCTCATGCCCTATCCGGATGAGATATCGGCATTGCGCGGCATCCGTTTTGACTCGTCTTTCTGTCAATCGCTCAACGGCGATTGGAGCTTTCAGCTTGCGCCCAATCCTTCTGCCGCGCCGCCCTTTCAGCAGGTCGATTTCGATACATCCTCCTGGGCACGTATCACTGTTCCGGGCAACTGGCAGTTACAGGGCTACGACATTCCCTATTACACCGATGTCCAACTGCCTTTCCCGCCCGATGAAGTTCCGCGTGTGCCCGCCCATGAAAACCCCACCGGCTGCTACTGCCGCACCTTCAACATCCCGCGTGAGTGGGACGACCGGCAGATTTTTCTCACTTTCGAGGGTGTAGATTCCGCATTCCATGTTTGGCTCAACGGGGTTGAGATTGGATTCAGCAAAGACAGCCGCCTGCCGGCCGAGTTCAATATCACACCCCACCTGCGCTCAGGACAGAACCTGCTCAATGTGCGCGTCTACCGTTGGTCTGACGGCTCCTACCTCGAAAACCAGGACATGTGGAGGCTGAGCGGCATTTTCCGCAATGTTTATCTATGGTCGGCGCCGTTTAACCACATCCAGGATTTTATTATCGAGGCCGATTGGGACTCTGCTGCCTGCGAAGGCATTCTCGCCGTCTCAATCAAACTCCAATCTCCAGATTTTGATACCACCCAGCTCGGATTAAACCTGCGCCTGTATTCATCTCAAGGTACCCTGGTTTACACAGCCAATCCTACTCTCGCAAAACAGGCCCAGCAGCCAAAGATCAACTCAAAACTCACCGGCATCCTGCCCTGGTGCGATGAAATTCCCACGCTGTATACCCTGCTCCTGACTCTTACCAATCAGGCCGACCAAAACCTTGAAATCCTGAGTACGAAAATAGGTTTCCGCCGGGTCGAAATCACGGACGGGCAGCTCAACCTGAACGGCAAACCGGTTCTTATCAAGGGCGTCAACCGCCACGAACACGATATGCTCACAGGCCACGCAATCACTGAAGCCTCCATGCAGCAGGACATCCGCCTGATGAAACAGTTCAACATCAACGCCGTACGGACCTCACACTACCCTAATTGTCCACGTTGGTATGAGTTGTGCGATCAGTATGGAATTTTGCTTTTTGCCGAAGCCAACATCGAATGCGACGGAGCGCTCGCCTATCTCTCAAAATCGGATGATTGGCGCGAGGCTTTTCTGGCCCGCATTGGCCGTATGGTTGAAAGCTACCGCAACCACGCTTCCGTGATTGTCTGGTCGCTCGGGAACGAGTCTGGCTGCGGGTCAAACCACGCAGCGATGGCTGCCTGGGTGCGTCAACACGACCCCTCGCGCCCCCTGCATTATCATCCCGCCGGTGAAACAGCTATCACCGACATCCTTGCGCCGATGTACCCCAGTGTGGCGCGGATTATCGAAATGGCCCAGATTATCGAAATGGCCGACCCACGCCCAATCATCATGTGTGAGTATGCTCATTCGATGGGCAATTCCACCGGCAACCTGAAAGAATACTGGCAGGCAATTGCAGCTCATCCGCGCCTGCAGGGTGGTTTCATCTGGGACTGGGTTGACCAGGCCTACCGTCGCGTGGCGGATGACGGCAGCCTATGGTGGGCCTATGGCGGAGATTTTGGCGATGAACCCAACGATGGTCCCTTTTGCATGGATGGGCTGGTGGCCCCCGACCGCACTCCTCACCCCGGACTATGGGAATACAAGAAAATCCTTGAACCTGTACGTGTCCAAGCGCTGGATTTACCTGCTGGCCGCTTCCGCATCTTTAACGACTACCGCTTCACCAACTTGAATAGCCTCACCGCGGGCTGGCTAATCTCCTCCAACGGCGAAACCCTGGCTTCCGGCCTGCTGCCAATGCTAAACGTGCCCCCGTCTGAAAGTATAGAAATCACACTTCCCATCCTGGCAGAAACGCCAAACCCGATAGTGCCGGTTCTAGCACGGCCGATAGTGCCGGTTCTAGCACGGCCGATACCGAAATTCCTTGAAATCACGTTCAGCCTCGCCAACCAAAAACCCTGGGCTGAGGCCGGTCACGAAATCGCCTGGACGCAATTCGAACTTCCCCGGCTGCCAAAACCCATTCCAACTGTCATTTTCCAGGAAAATTCGATTGTTCCTCATCACCCGCTCAGTCTGGATGGGCTGCTGGCCTCCCCGCCGCGCCTCAACTTCTGGCGCGCGCCCACTGACAATGATATCGGCACCTACAGCAGCGAGCGCATGTTGTTTGCGTGGCGCGATACCGGCCTCGACCGCCTGAATGAAACCGTGACGGATATCCGCCACAAAACCGCCAGGATCATCGTCACATCGCAAATTGCCCCGCAGTCCGCTGCCGGACACTCCATGTGGTGGGACTGGCTGCTTGGCCAATTGACCCTGCTGCTTGTCCAATGTTGGGATGAAGCCACCCTTGCCAGAATCAGCGCTGATTTGAGCATGGATTACGCCGCTCTGCCAGGTACAAAAAAGCTGGAACGGGTCAAGGCCCTCATCGCCTGTTTCGACCTCCATCGTGGTCACGACCTGCTGCAGGTAATTCACTGCTGGCTCATGACCAGCACCGATGCCGATACCTTTGACTCGCTCAAGGCCCGTCTCGAGCGCCTGGTCGCGCTCGACAGAGCCGCTTTTATCCGCGAATTTGCATTGCGCGATAATATCCGCTTCGATACCGAAACTGTTTACGCCTTCCCACCCGGCAGCGCGCATGTTATGCTGCAGACACGTATTCATCCAGTCGGCAACCTCCCCAATCTGCCTCGCATTGGCCTGCAGTGGAGTTTACCTGGCCAGTACAATCACTTTTGGTGGCACGGACGCGGCCCGCTGGAGACCTATCCCGACCGAAAATACGGTATGCGCGTTGGTCTTTACCACGGCCATGTGGATGAGCAATACACGCCCTACGGCCGCCCGCAGGAAAACGGGAATAAAACAGATGTGACCTGGGCGGCCTGTGTGGCAGAGGATGGCAGAGGCCTGCTCGTTTCAGGCACAACCGGCGAAACTCTCAATGTTAGTGTCCAGCGCTACACTGCCGCCGATCTGGAAGCCGCCCGCCATCCGTATGAACTCAAAAAGCGCGATCAGGTTATCGTATCGGTTGATTTTCTTCACGCCGGACTGGGAAATGCCAGTTGCGGCCCCGGTGTCCTGCCACAGTACACCATCCCGCCGCGAGATTACACCTTCTCCTTGCTTCTGCGCCCCGTTCGAACAGGGGAATCGTTGATAGAATTAGCCAACCATGCCTGCTAACCCCCGCCCCAAACCATCCGCCCCTTTCCGTGATGTTCGTCCCGGCGTAGTCCTGCAGCCTCGCTCACAGAGGCGCTTCCAACAGGGCATTGCTGCCGTAGTGGATGCCATCCGCCCCACACTCGGGCCATTTCCGCGCCTGGTAGCCATCTCACGCTCGCATGCCGGTGAATCCCCTGAGCTGCTCGACGATGGCGGTCTGATCGCTCGGCGCATCGTTGCCATTTCCGACCGCGATGCCGACATGGGCGCGATGTTCGTCCGGCACGTGCTCTGGCGCCTGCATGAAGATGTCGGCGATGGCACCGTCACCGCCGCGGTCATGCTCAAAACCATCTTTGACGAGGGCCTCAAACATATTGCTGCCGGCGGCAACGCCATGCGGCTGCGTGAAGCCCTCGAAGCGCTGCTGCCCAGCCTGTTGGATGAACTCTCGCGTATGTCGATCCCCATCCAGGGCCAGGAAGCGCTCACTCAATTCGCCCGTTCCATCTGCCCCGACTCGGAAACAGTCGACCTGCTCGGTGAAATCTTTGATGTCATCGGCGAAAACGGCCATCTCGAAATTGAAAACGCGCGCGGACAGCACAACGAGCGCGAATACATCGAAGGCGCCTTCTGGGAAAGCGGACTTGCCGCTCGTGCCATGTTCAACGACCCGCGCAGCCTCACCGTGCCAATTGTCAATGCGATAGTGCCCGTTCTAGCAGGGCCGAGGAGCGTGCCCCAGCGACGTGGCAATCCCGTGCCCGACCGTGGGTATGGGGACAACGCTCGGCTTGAAAATTCAGCCATCCTGATTACTGACCTGGAAATTAATTCCGCGCAAGCACTCCTGCCGGTTCTGCAGATTGCCTCCGACGCCGGGATTACCGCCCTGGCCATCCTGGCGCGCAAATTTTCTGAAGACGCAACCGCGCTGCTGCTTAATACCAACCACACCGGCCGGCTGGCTGTAATTGGCATTAAAACCCCCGGCACCGGCACAACCGACCAATTCGCCAACATGCAAGACCTGGCCGTTCTTACAGGTGGACGCATCATCCTGCTTGCTACAGGTAAAAACCTGGAAAACATCCACCCGGATGATTTTGGCCAGGCCCGCCGAATATGGGCCGACCCGGAATGTTTTGGCATCGTCGGCGGTAAAGCAGACCCGCTGGCCTTGCGCCAGCAAATCGCCAGTTTGGAAAAGGCCTTGAACGCCTCAGACAGCACCGAAACCCGTCGCAAACTGCGCGCTCGCATCGGGCGGCTGAATGGAGGCGCAGCGCGCCTGTTGGTCGGTGGCCGGACCGAAAGCGAGCAAAAACACCGCCGCGAACAGGCCGAACGAGCCAGCCTGGTTATGCGAGCTGCCCTGCGTGATGGGGTTCTACCTGGAGCGGGGGCAGCCTTCCTGGCCTGCCGGACAGTGCTCAGCGGTAGGGGCACAGCGCTGTGCCCTGACTCAGAGCTTCCGCAGGACGCCGCCCGCCGCATCCTGCGGAAAGCCCTCGAACAACCATCCCTGACCATTGCCGCCAATGCGGGCTACGAGATCAACAGCCTGCCGCCCGGGCTCGGGTTTAACGTTCTCACCGGTCAGCCCGCCGATATGCTTGCTGCTGGTATTCTGGATGCCGCGGGTGTGCTTAAGGCTGCCCTGATTTCTGCTGTCAAAGGCGCAGCGCTTGCCCTGACCGTCGATGTACTCATCCACCATGCCAACCCCCTGTTTTCCGCGGAGCCTTGATGATTACCTCACTTGCCGCCAGCGGCCAGACTGCTTTTGCCGCATCAGCATCCGGATTAATGCGATCTTTGGATCAAGGTCGATCCTGGCATTCAGCTTTTACCTCACTGAATGCAGATGCCGCCATTTCGACTTCCGCCGTAGCGCTCTCGCCACAGTTTGCCACCCATCCAACCGTCTTTGCCGCCATCTCGGGCGCAATCCTGCGTTCCAGTGATGGCGGCGATAGTTGGGAAGCAGCCCAGCTGCCCACACCTTATCCCTATATCACAACAGTGGTCGTTTCCCCCTTCTATGAACACGATCGCACACTTTTCGCCGCCAGTTTTGAGGACGGCGTCTTTCGCTCAACGGACGGCGGGGCTGCCTGGAACTCATGGAATTTTGGACTGCTCGATTTTCAGATACTCAGCCTGGCAACCTCCGCCCAGGGCAATCTTCTGGCCGGAACGGGCACCGGCCTGTTCACCAGCCGAAACGCCGGACGCTTGTGGCGTGAAATCCTGCTGCCCTGCGGACACGTCCCCATCCTTAGCCTGGCCAGCAGCCCTAATCATCTGCTGATTGGAACAGAGACTCAAGGATTGTACGTCACCCAGGGTGAAGATCAAAATTGGCAGCGAATTGGCGTCAATGATCTTGAAACTGTCAATGTTCTCCAGTCGGAAGGCGCATCCATTCTCGCTGTTACGCCCAACGAGCTTATCATCTCGCGTGACAGTGGTCAGACCTGGCAAAAACTTCTTCCTTCGCTGCTTCCAGATGAACTGCCAACCGCTGTATGCGCACCGGCAGGTCTGCAGGTTGGCAGCCCGCTTATTGTTGGGGGCAATAATGGCAGTGTCACAAGGCTAACCACCTGACACTTTCTCGTGCCTCGTGGCCGTGGCCGTGCTAGAACCGGCACTATCGCTAGAATCGGGACTACCGCTGTTTTAGCAAAACTGCAGCTCAGCACTCGCCGTCAAACAACCATAACAGCTCAGAAAAAAGGCTTGTTATAGAGAAATTACCCTGACAATTGTATTGAGGTATAACAGATAAAATAGAAGGACGCACCAACAGACTTCGGATTTCTTACAGAGATCCGAAGTCTGTTGGTTAAGCTTTCAGCAATTCTCCTGAGGAACTCTTTCACCAGCGGATGAGGTGGCGGGGAGAGCATCCGCCCCGCCTGATTGTTTCTTTCCCATTAAACAGCACTGCTTGCCTGCGATGGAACCACTAATGCCAGATGACTGGCCGTGCCCTGTCGCCACTGTGACATTTCGGCTCCCAGCAGCTTTCATAGGGTATAATCAAGTTTCACGGTAAATGTACCGTTTTCAACCAATCACCTCAGCAGTCCGCCGCTGTTCTTTTACACCAACACCTGCATGGCTCCTGAAGACAAGGAAATTTTGTGAATTTTACCCAGTTTAACCTTGATGACCGCCTGATGGCGGGCATTAAGCGCGCCGGCTATGAAACCCCGACGCCCATTCAAGAAGCCGCCATCCCGGCGGCCATGTCCGGAGAGGACTTGATCGGCACAGCCCAGACCGGCACCGGAAAGACCGCCGCTTTTGTTTTGCCAATCCTGCACAAACTGCTCAACGGTCCGCGCCGCGTAGCGCGCGCCCTGATCGTCACCCCCACCCGCGAACTGGCTGAACAAATCAACGACACCATTCGCGAACTGGCCGTCGGCACGCAGATCCGCAGCGCCACCATTTATGGCGGCGTTGGCCCCGCCCCACAGGTCAAAGCCCTGCGCGATGGGGTTGAGATCCTGGTCGCCTGCCCTGGCCGTCTGCTTGACCTGCTGGCCCAGAATTACGCCCGCCTGGGCGGGATCGAAATATTGGTGCTGGACGAAGCCGATCGCATGTTTGATATGGGCTTTCTACCGGACGTCAAAAAGATCATCAAGGCTGTCCCCCCCAAACGCCAGACCCTGCTGTTCTCGGCCACCTTCCCCAAGGAAATCGAAGAGCTAGCCAGCATGTCGCTCTACAGCCCACACCGCATCAACCTGGGCATCAGCAAACCAGCGCAAACCGTCACCCATGCCATCTACCCGGTCGCGCAACACTTAAAGGGCAATTTTATGTTAGCCCTGCTCAAAAAGACCGATACCGATTCGGTGCTCATCTTTACGCGCACCAAACACCGCGCCGAGCGCCTGGCCAAACAGATCGCTCACGCCGGGTTCCGGGTCACCAGCCTGCACAGCAACCGTTCACAAAACCAGCGCCAGGCTGCGTTGGACGGCTTCAGAAGTGGGCATTTTCAAATCATGGTAGCCACCGATATCGCCGCGCGTGGGTTGGATGTCGACAGCATCTCGCATGTTATCAACTTTGACATGCCCGATACCGCCGATGCCTATATCCACCGCATTGGGCGCACCGGGCGCGCCGAACGCACAGGCGACGCCTTTACCCTGGTGACGCCGGACGATAATGACATGATCCGTCAATTGGAAAAAATCATGGGGCACCCCCTGGTTCGTGAAAGCCTGCCCGACTTCGACTACACGACCCCCGCACCTCCCAAACCCGCCAACGTGGTAACCCCCACCCATCATTCACCAACTCCACACCGCCCGCCCACCGGGCAGCGCCCATCGCCCGCCGTGACCCGTCACTCACCCGGTCCGGTGCGGCATGCTCCCAATGGCCTGGCCCCACGCTCGCGCAACAAACCACGCTAATACCAGTATCCATCTCAAACGGGATGGATACTTTTTTTCTTAAACTGGAATAGTCAGGCAAAGGTTGGACAATTCCATGCACTCCAAAGGTTGACCTATTTTGCGGCGCAATTCGAGGTTTTACTTGCGATAGTCCCGGTTCCAGCACGAGGCGATAGTCCCGATTCCGGCACGACCGCCATCATCGAAATCTGCGGTTCAGACACGTGCCGGTTCTTGCTCTTGCTCTCGCACTTGCTCTAATCTGCATAATCATCCAAATCTGCGTAAATCTGCGATAGTGCCCGTTCTAGCAGGGCCAGGTCCGGTTCAGACACGGCCGATCCCGGCTGCGTGAATCAAAAGACCCCGATGCTTTCGCACCGGGGTCTTTATATGTCGTTCTTACTTGACAGGTGAAACGTTCACTGCCTGCCAGCCCTTGGGGCCTTTTTCGACAGCGAACTCGACTCTCTGTCCTTCGCTCAGGTTTTTGAAGCCGTCACCCTGAATGGCAGAGAAGTGCACGAAAACATCATCGCCGCCTTCGCGGGAAATGAAGCCGAAGCCCTTGTCACCATTGAACCACTTTACAGTACCTTGAATTCGATCAGCCATAGTGTTTGCCTCCTTTGGGCAATAAAGAAAAAAATTTTTAGGTGTTCCGTTTGTTCCATCGGAGGGTAAACAAAACAGCTTACGCATAAAACCGTAAGCTGCCGCTGTTATTTCAACCAACGTGAACCGACTGTTTTCCTACTCGCTTGATAATAACACACTTCCTAAAATGTGCCGGACCAATATCGGGATTACAGCAGGCAATCTTGCCAGGAAAGCCTGGATGGGCCGGCACCGACACGCTCAACAGGTACATTTAATAAAATAAGTGCAGGCGAGCCATTCATCTCACCTCCACTTATTTATTTTTGCAAACCTGGGTCTTACGGTTTTAGCAGCAAATCCTGATTCTGTAACTTCCGGTTTATGTCAGCAATGATCGAGTCGATCTCGTTCGCGATGGCATCCGAATCAGGCGTGGGGTCGTAATAAATCACCAGCGGATCGGTGGGCTGAGGGCTGGGCGTTTCAGTCAGCTCCACAATTGCCGACTGTGGCGCAGCGGTGGCGGTTGGCAGAGCTTCCACACGGACGCTGGGCGGCTTGAGCACCACTCCTTGCACAGAGGTGTCATCACCTGAACAACCAACACACAACAGGGCGATTAACATCAGCAGGATGAGAAAGCTTATCTTTTTGATCACAAAACCCCGGCGCCTTTAGGGCTTTTTGGTGGCTGTCGGCTTAGGTGTCGGCTGGGGCAAACCCGAAATATGGAGCTTGCGCCAATTTACGAAGCTTTTTCCCAAATTGCTCATGGCCTGGTCAAGCCGGAAATGCGCGTCTTTAAGACTGGCGTAACCGTCCAGCAGCTGCTGACCAGCAGCCAGGCGGTCGCGCACATCCCCATTCATCTTGAACCCGGTAATTGAAAAAATGGATGCGCCAGCTACCAGGTGAATTTGCCGACAAGCAGCTACTTCTGCTTCAAAGGTGGCCAGGCCATTATTGAGGAGTGAAACATTCTTGCCGCGTTTGGCTTCAGCAGCGATCAAGGTCGAAAAGGCCTTGGCAAGACCATCAGCTTCTTTCAGCAGTGCATCCTGATCATTGAACCAGGTGCCCTGCTTCTTGTGCATCTTAATCAGGGTCATATCATTGACACGCCCCAGGCCAGGAATGTTTGTGACCGGATCACTGCCGGCGGCCAGGGCAGGAACAACGCTCGCAAAAACAGCAATGGCAATAACCACGCTGAGCACACCAAGCAGGAATTTCTTTGAGGGTAGTTTTAGTTTCATTGTTTGGTATCTCCTGTAAACTTGCTATATGATAGCCCGGTTTTGTAATGACTTACGGACTACGCTATTTATATCACAAGACAATCCACCTGTGAATTTACTCAGCCGGAAAATTCATTGACCAGTTTATTTTAAAGGCGGGGTGGCCCTTTTCTTCCTGATTTTCGCCGGAGCAGGGGCAACAGAACCTGGTTCCTGTGAAGCAGATTGGAGAACGGTCTTACGAGAGGTTCTTTTTTTGCGTATTTTAGTCGGTTTCACGGGCACAACCTCTTCAACCACCACAATGACTGGCGCAAACATCTCATCCCATTTGGCCTGCATGGCCCAATACCCGGAACCATTAAGCGCGGCATGCACCTGTGCCCAGCGCCCATCATCATCACTTACTTCCCTGAAATCGACAAAGGCGTGGCATTTGTAAGCGCCTAATTCCACATACAGGCCGTTTTCAACCATGTCACGGCTGGAACGGATGAATTCGAGCCCGCTGTTAATATCACGAAAAATGGCATAATCGCGTTCGCCCCCACGCAGATTGAGACCCTGCCCAAGCGTGCGCTGCTGCATCTGTTCACTGGCTTTATCCATAAACCCGACCGAAGATTTGATCCAGCCGCGCGTTTCAGCATATTTGTTGTGATATACAATCAGCGCTCTTTCATTATTGTGCCCGTTGGAGTAGGCGAAGATATCCTCGTTCACAACGCCATCCGGGGTAATGACGTCATACAACAGGAAATTTTCCATGTCAGCAAACAGGTAGCGGCGTCGCATCAGCGGGAAGATGACCTTCTCATGATGAGCTACCAAACCTTCATCGGAATGTTCATCCCAATAAGCCCGCCTGTATTCCATCCCGTATTTCTCACGAAGACCCTCGATTTGGCCGTGCCCGATCATAGGCAAGCCAGGCAAGGTGGTCATTAACGTTGCCACACCGAAGTATTTGTCACCATTGCCAAACTGCTCGATGGCGGTCTTTTCATCGGGATTGTTCATGAAATTCACAAAACGCTTCATCACCTGGGGGTCAAATTCCAGGGTATTCTTCATCACTGAACGATACTTGGCGTTATCTTCATCCCGCAGCATGTGCATAAAAGCCGAATTATAGACGCGATGCATCCCCAGGGTGCGCACAAAATAACCTTCCATCATCCAGAAGGCCTCTGCCAACAGCAGGGTATCCGGCACTTCGACGGCCACACGATCAACCACTTCGCGCCAGAATTCTTCCGGGATGGCCTGGTCGAACTGCTCGCGCGTCAGACCGTATTCAGAACGTGAAGGAATCGCCCCTCCAGAGCCTGGCTCTGGAAACCACAAGCGCTGAATGTGCTTCTTGGCTAGCGTCATGGCGGCATCAAAGCGAATGATCGGGAAATTGCGGGCGACATGCAAGATGGTCTGGATAACGGCTTCCCGCACTTCCGCCTTGAGAAAATTGAGTTGGGCAGTGTCGTTCCAGGCCATCGATGTACCGTCGTTGCCATGATAAATATAACGGGTATTTCCATTCCAGCGGTCGATACGCTTAAAAACCACGGCGGCATCGGTCTTATCGTAATAATGATCTTCCAGGAAAATGGCTACGCGGTGATCGTTCGAAAGGTCTGCGCCGTTGAAGGAATAACCAGGATAAGGCGAATAGGGCAAACTGAGAAACCAGTCCGGGTGCTGCACAACCCAGGTAGAGTCAATCCCCATGTGATTGGGAACCATATCCGCAGAGAGGCGAATACCGCGCTGCCAGGCTCGCCAGCGCAAGTTTTCAAGCGCTTCCCATCCGCCCAGATCGCTGGCAATCTGGTAATCCATCAGAGAATAAGCTGATGCGACCGCTTCGGGATTGCCCATCATTTGCTTCATGGTTTTGGAAGCTGCGCTACGTTCCCACAACCCAATCAACCACAACCCGGTGATGCCAGCCTGCGCCAGCTTATCCAATTCTTCATCGGGGATAGCATTAAGGCCGCGGATTTCACGTCCGTACTGCTTGGAAA
Source organism: uncultured Anaerolineae bacterium (assembly GCA_903846015.1). Classification (GTDB taxonomy): domain Bacteria; phylum Chloroflexota; class Anaerolineae; order Anaerolineales; family Villigracilaceae; genus UBA5195. The sequence continues at coordinate 22,777 of CAIMZS010000345.1, forward strand.
GCTGGTCGAGCCAGACATAGGAATTCTTGGCGATCAAAACCAGGCGCGGCATCCAATCCTTATCAGGGCTGAAGCGTTCATATTCAGCATAATCACCAGCGCCAAAACTGGGCACTGAGACTTCACCGGCGAAACCACCCGCAAAACTGCCGCGTATGGCCTCTTCCTTGATGTAATCCATGCTGCGCAGAATGCGCGTTACGAAACTCTCGCCCAGCATCTCGCCCCATTTTTGCAGTAGGAATTTAAGCTGGCCTTCCAGTGAATAAGGCGATGCAATCGCCGGAGCTCTGAGCACACGAATAAGGGTTTCGTCCGAGCCAGGCCCGCTAAAACCTGGTTCACCGCTAAAAAAATCCGACAGGCGGTTGACAACGGTCTCGTAGTTAGCCTGCGCCTGTCGGAGATGGCTGTCATCAAACAACTCTTTATAAGGCTGTGTAGCCGGATTAAGGTTGGTAATATGCAAAATCAGCATCTCTTCCAGCGTGGATTGACGATTTGACCTACCCTCGGCGTAGGCATTCAGATAATCAGCCGCCCATAATTGTTTCTGGTAAACTGCCACAGGCGGGAATTCGTCCAGGAATTTGAGCTGAGCCTGCTCAAGGCCCACCTTCCCCATGCTGAATTCCATCTTATGCACAGCTCGTCCCATCACTCCCGGGTTCTGCAACTCATATTGACGGATGACGATGTGCATAATCTCATCAATCAAACCCATAGCATTAATATCGGAGGCTGGCACCTGCGTACCGCGCACCTGTGTCATTTGCATTGCGAACTGGCGCGCCGCAGAAAAATTAGCAACGATCACACGCCCATCGCTGGAAAAAAGCGATGCATCAAAGCGGTAAGAATCGCGTGCTTTTCGAGAGACATGAAACTCAAAAGGGTAATTTAGCAAATCATCGGCTCCTGGCTCATCACGGATGGCGAAAGGTTATACTTAACTATAACCGAATGGGGGAATTGTGTGTAGTAGATTTCGAGTATACTTGATTCAAATGGGTTCAAATAGCCTTCTCATTATCTATTTAATCCTGAATGGGCTGAAAAGTCTCATTTATATTGTTATTATTGGGTTGGCAGCCCTGCACCTGAAGAACCGTTTCGCCCCGACCATCTGGTTGATAGCCTATACGTGTACTGCATTCGGCATTCACATATTCCATCTGGCAGTGGACTGGGGTTTCTTCCCGGGGCTGGGGGCGAATGTACTTTTGATGTTGGAAGACTGTACAGCGCTTCTACTGGCGCTGATCCTGTTGCAAAGCCTGCGCGCTTTTCTGGGTAGGGATCGGTGGCTGGCTGTTTTATTAGGGGGAGCCGCGCTTGCCATTATTTTAATCGTTTTTTATAATATTACACTGCTTTTTCTGGCATGGGTTGCATTAATCATCCTGACCATTATCCAGCTGCTTCAGGCTCTAAGCAGCACACGCCAGCATCTTCACCGCAATCGTATGTTGTATTGGCTGCCGGTGGTACTGCTTGCTTTTGGCAATGATATCGTCCTATTTTACCGCCAGAGTATGGACGGCGGTTATCTACGGCTTGGAGCCGCCATCTTGATGGCCTATGTCATTTTGCGGCATCGCATTCCCGATACTCGTGACTTTGCCCGCCAGCTTTTCACCTACTTCTCGGCCACATTCATTAGTATGGCCTTTTATATCGCCGGTTTTTTGTTTTTTGACCTGCTGCTGGGAGCTGTCCCCGGGTACAACCCCCTTTTCGTTGGCGCCGGGCTGGCCGTCATGATCTCAATCCTTTTTAACCCGATGTTTGGCGCGGTACGAAACCTTGTCAACCGGTTATTCAAAATACAAAGCTACAACTCGTCTCTCACCCTGCGCGATTACAGCATCAGCATCAGCAATATTCTCGACCTTGAAAAACTGGCTGGCACTGCATTGGGGATCATCATGCAAACCCTGGATGTAGTTAAAGGCTTCCTATTCCTGGTCGACCCTGAGATCGGCAAGGATGATACCAAAGTTTACCGGCTGAGCGGTGTGCGCGGAGCCGGGCTGGCTTCCAACGCCGGCACGCTGCTTTCAGAGTCCAGCCCAATTGTGCAGCATATTTATCATGAGCGGGCGCCGCTACTGCAGTATGACATCGATTTTGCAATCGAATTCATGAGTGCGCCCCTGGCCGAACGCAAATGGTTCAGCAACCTGGTATTGGAAGTGTACATTCCAATCTTTGCCCAGGGCGAATGGATCGGCTTGCTGGCCCTGGGGCCCAAGCCCAACAGTCGTTACACAGATGAGGACCTGAATATGCTGGCAACGATTGGCAGCCAGACAGGAGTCGCGCTTGAAAATGCGCGCCTGGTTGAAAATCTTAAGCGCCTGAATGCCCAGGTGCGCGAAGCCTATACTTTTCTTGACAAGGCCAATCACGATCTTGCCAAATTGGAATTGACCAAATCCAATTTCATCAGCATCGCCTCGCACGAATTACGCACGCCGCTGACCACGGCGCGAGGCTATGTTGAAATGCTGCTGGATGACACTTCCCTGCCGGAACCAGTGCGCGAGCTTGCCCTGGGCATTCATAAGAGCACCCTGCGCCAGCATGAAATCATGGATACGATGTTTGACCTGGCGCAGTTAGACACGCGCTCAATCGAGCTGCAAACCGAAGATGTCTTTATCACCGAGGTGGTACGCACAGTGGCGCAAAAACTCTCCAAATCAGCGAGTGAACGCAGCCAGGATTTTTTGCTGGATCTACCCCAACTGCCCATGATAAAAGCAGACTCGCAAGCGCTGCACAAGTTATTCCACCACATCATGCTCAATGCAATCAAATTTACCCCTGACCAAGGAAAAATCACCATCACAGGCAGACAGGTGGCTTCGAATGGCCGTTCTCTGCCCGAAGGCGGGGTGGAAATAGTGGTCAGTGATACCGGTGTGGGGATCGATAAAGATTCGCAGGAAGTTATTTTTACCAAGTTTTATCAGCCTGAAATGCTGCTCAACCGCCATTCAACCGGCAAAACCAAATTCAAAGGCTCCGGCCTGGGGCTTGGGCTGGCACTGTCACGCGCGATCGTGGATGCGCATGGGGGCCGCATTTGGGTGGAAAGCCCTGGCAACAATGAGCAGACCTGTCCCGGCAGCGAATTCCACGTGGTGCTGCCGCTGCGCATGCAGGGTGAGAGCAATACCGTGCGCATCGGCAGCGCGGTCAAATTAAAACTATAGATAAAAAGCAAAATTGCCCGCAAAACACAGTAGAAATAGCGCATTCGCTATGCTTCACAAGCAATTTTTTTGGGAGGGGCGTCACTTCACTTGATACGCATTTCCTTGCATCAAAACACTTCAATTTATGCGACAAATGAATAATCCAACCAGCAGCAGCGAAGGGTTGTAAAATCCAGGTAGTCACATACATAAGCCCGGATGTGCAAGATGATCCCATTAGTAGAATTTCCCGAACTGATACAACATTATGCGCCTACTATAAGGAAGTGTTCTCAGATTTGGAAACCAATTCTTTTCGTTTTGCCATTAATTTACCGCTTTTCTTTGTGTTTGCCTTCGTGGCCTTTGTGCCCTTTGTGGTGAACTCCCCTCGCAAATTCATCTACGCGCAATTCAGTTCACAAAATCCGTGAAAATTTCAAAAATGCTTTTCTTTGCACCCATTCGCGCCTTTGCGTGAAAAATGTTCTGCGAAATCGGTGGACATACTCCCCACCAGTTTTTCGCGGCACGCCTTTCAATCGTCTAGGCTGAACAGCAAACCCGGTTGCGGCCCCCATTTTTCGCCAGGTAAAGCGCCTGGTCTGCCTCACGCAGAGCCTGTTCCAGCAGCAGTTCGTCTGGTTTATCCCCGGATTGCAGATTCGCCACCCCAATGCTGGCAGTCACGCGTAAATCAGGAAAACTGGAGGAAATCTCCAACTTTTCTATTGTGAGACGAATACGCTCTGCGATAATTTGAGCAACATCCAGTGCGGTGCCAGGCAGGAATATCACAAACTCCTCACCCCCAAACCGCGCCACGATATCACCCTCGCGAAGGGCATCCCTTAACCGGGTGGCTACACTGGTCAGCGTACGGTCACCTTCAAGATGACCATAATTGTCATTAACCCGCTTGAAATAGTCCAGATCAAGGATCATGATGCTGAACATTTCCTTATCAGTGGCATGTTTGGAGATGTATTCCTGGATCTTGGAAAAGAAATAACGCCTGTTGTTTAAACCGGTCAGGGGATCCATGCGCGCAACATGCTCTGCCAGCTCCTGGGCCTTGCGGCGTTCCTCGATCTCATGCTGCAATTCCAGGCTTTTTTGCTGCTGGATCTGGGTTTCCCGCTGGGCGCGCTCCAGTTGATGGATCGTAGTCAGGTTCTTGATCCGCTGGTCCGATTGTTCATTGAAAACGGTCTCTTTAAGCTGAAGGAATTGTTCAAAGTAATCCAGCGCCTCTTCAAACCGCCCGGTGGATTTGTAGATTTTGGCAATCGCATGCAGGCACTCATATACTTCGCGCTGGATTTTAATCTCACGCGCAATGGCCAACCCGGATTGCAGCAATTCGAGCGCTTGTTCCCAATGCGCCTGGCGGCTCTGTAATTCTCCTTGCCGCCGCAGGGAATCTGCTTCCTCGCGCCGAAAACCATGCTGGCGAGCAATCAGCAGCGCAGATTGGTAACTTGCCTGCGCTTCAGCCAGGTTATCCTGCAGAAGGTGCACTTCTCCCAGGCTCAATAAATATTCAGCTTCTTTCTTGTAACTCTGCGCCTGGCGGCAAAATTCCACGCTGCGGATACCGGAACGCAGCGCGGATTTGAGTTCATTCATCGCCAGGTAAGCCTGGCACAGGCTGTCATGGATATTCGCCAGGACCGCCGGGTTAGCAGGGTCCATATTCTCAGCGATCTGCACGCTTCTCAGCAGATATGGAATGGCAGATGGAAAGTCCCCCAAGGCTACATAGGTATAACCGATATTATTATAAATTTCAGCTTTGAAATCCAGGGTCGACTCCTGATTAATATATTTCTCAGCGGCCAGCATATTTTTAAGCGCTTCATCGTATGCGCCGCAGTAAGCAAAGACAATCCCAATATTGTTCAATTGGGATGTGATCTTATTTTTATTCTTCAGCTTTTGATAAATGGCAAGGCAGTCGGTGAAAAAGCGCAAGGCATTGCTATAATCCGCCCGGTCCATGTAAATCGAAGCCTGGATATAATAACTTTGCCCCAATCCATCCAGGTAAGACGCCTTATCGAAAGGCGCAAGCTGGCAGGCGCTGCCCACCTCTTCGGCAATATGCAAAGCCTGTTCCTGGTCGGATTTTATAAGATCGCTGGCAAAAAGTAGCTGCTGTTCAATGGCAGCCCTGGCATTTCGCCGGGTTTTGCGTTGGGTAGCTACTTGATCGATTTTCATTTTAATCATAGTGGAATGCACTAAACGATCACTAATTTTAGCATAATTATACAAATACCCAATCCTATTCACCTCCGCCTTTCAAGATGGGGCACCTACACTCTCAATCTATACAACCAGCTTTACTGCCCATTTCTTCGCGCCCTTCTTTGTGCATCTTCGTGGCCTTTGTGGTGGCAGCCTTAAACAACGCATCAATCGAGCAATCTTAAAAACGAATCTGCGGAGCTATTCTCTTACAAGCCCTAAGATAAGAATTATGGTCATTTCAAACACCCTTTCACTAGATTATCCGGCATAGCCGGTGGGTTAAAGTATTGACAACCTTAAGTAGTATTTGCCCATTTGCTGATTTAAGTTGTCCGAGAACTGTTTAAACGTGAAGATTTAAGCACTTCCGGCTGAGATAATTGGTGACCGTATAAAGAGAGCGGTCTACCGAAGCGAATGTCAAGATCAACTGCCAGCATGGATGCCTGTGCCAATAATAATATTCCCACACTTATATGGTTAAAGAGTATAGCAAAATACCCTCACAAAACTAACGTGACAATGTCATAAAAAAGGTGGCCGACTTGCTCACATGTAGACGAGTACCAGGCCAAAGTACCCTTTGACACGCGCATAGCCTGGCGGGAAAGTATGAAGTCCTGATAGGCATTGGTTAATTCTACCGAAGCTACCGTCCATGTAGCTTTTTTTCCTTTTTTGTGTACAAAAATAGCCGCCTTCTGTGGGGGGGTAAGTACCAGAAAAGACGGCTATTTGCCCATATATGGGGGCGTGTGGTGCTCCTGCGCGGACTCGAACCGCGGTTTCTAGCTCCGGAGGCTAA
>CAIMZS010000346.1 GCA_903846015.1 uncultured Anaerolineae bacterium
ATATCGCGTGGCTGGCTGAGCGTGAAAAGATCATGGCAGAACGGGGTCAGGTTCATAATTCGTTATTCATCCTGCAGAATGGGATGCCTGCCACCGAGGGCGCTGTGCGCTGCTGGTTCGAAGATTTCGAGAAGATCCTGGGCGTGCCGTTTTATCCTCACAGCCTGAGACACTACGTGGTCACTTTGTTTTCAAAAAAGGGGATTCCGTATGCGCTGATCAAAGAATTGATCGGATGGTCTAACCTGGAGATGTGCGCTGTGTATGACGATACGAGTGCCAGGGACAAGCACTGGCGAGAACTGGAAGGAATCAGTTTACGGGAACGGCGAGCGGTTTATCAGGTGGGCGCCAGGGCTGGGTAGTTTTTTATTTTATTCCAAACTCATAGTTGTTATGTCTTGTTGTGGAAGGAGGCTACAATCACTTTGTCTTGCATGTTGTATTTGTGAATCAGATCACAGAATGGTCTGGCAAGCGGTCTTTTGGTAAGTTTGATCTCAACCAGGTAGCGTGTGTTCGGATATTTCTGGAAGACTTCGTCCAGGGTCGGAACCAGGATACCCTGACCGCGGTAGGGAAATGTTTTGCCGCCATCCGAGCTCCATTTATACGCGGCGTCAAGCTGTTTTAATTCAGCAAGGGTTTTATCTTCCACCTGGCCTGACCCGTTGGTTGTCCGGTCAACGCTTTCGTCGTGCAAGAGCACAATTTGACCGTCTTTGGTAATGTGTGCGTCCATGTCGAATGCATCCACACCGAGTTTGGTTGCCTGATCATAGGCATACAGCGTATCCCCAGGCCAGACTCCATCTCCACCCATGTGGGCATAAACCATCATCTTTGGTTGAGGGGCACCATAAAAAGGCCGGCTGGGGGCCGGGCTTGAAACCAGCATACTTAAAAAAAGTAAAACGGCAATAGGGATTAGTGCACCAATTAAGATTCTCACATATCGATTTTTCATATTATCCTATCTTTTCCATTCATTTTGTTCCTGTGCAGTTCAGGCAGGGGGTGTATTCTCGAATGTTTCGAGCAGCGTGACGATATTTTCTCCCAGGGCGGCGTTATTATAGCCGCCTTCCATCACAATCAGACAGGGCAAACCCAGGCTGGAGATCTGTGCCCCAATTTGGCGGATGCCATCCCGGGTTACGTTGAATTTTCCCAAAGGGTCACCTGCATACAGGTCCATCCCCGCTGAAATTACCAGGAGTTCTGCATCAAATGAATTCACCAATTCAAGCGCCTGCCCAAGCGCAGCCAAATAGTGCTTGTTGTCAGTACCAGATGGTAAAGGGAAATTGCGATGGTATCCGGTGCCATTTCCCGTGCCCATTTCGTCACTATAACCACAAAAATATGGATATTCATCATCGGGATCTGCATGGATGGAAATTGTCAGAACATCAGATCGATCGTAAAAAATATCCTGTGTGCCATTCCCACAGTGGTAATCGATATCCAACAGGGCAGTTTTCCGATGCCTTGAGCACCAATTCGCAGCGACGGCGGCATTGTTGATGTAACAATAACCGCCACAATTGGCTTTGCCGGCGTGGTGCCCTGGCGGCCGGCTAAGCGCAAACGATGATTTCTCTCCTGCGAGTACAATTTCGGCTGCGCTTAAAGCGCAGTTGACCGCAGCCAGCGCTGCCGGGTAGGTTCCCGCAGTAATTGGCGCCGAAAGATCGCTCATATAATAACCGGCCCGCCCCAGAAGCGTTTTTGGTATATGCCGCCATTTCCCAGGTGGGAAGCTGGCAGGCAGCAAGGCATCTTTTTCGTAAGGGGTATCTGTGTCAATCATTTGCCACTCAGCATAGGCGCTGCTGAGAAAGTCGATATAACCTGCATCATGGACTGCCAGGATTGGTTCAAGCCCAAAATCGTCAGGGTTATGGATGGCCGCCCAACTGGTTTGGTGCAGCGCATGTAATATGCGCTCGGCGCGTTCTGGCATTTCAAAGTTAGGCACCTTAACCCCACCATCAAAAATTTCGAAAGACGGGTTGTGCTGAAAATGAACATCTGAATAGAAAATTTTCATCCAATGATCTCCGGGTCTGGTAACTTCTGGTCAACGATACCGGGTGTCAGGTTAAAAAGCAAGGGCAAAATAATGAAAAAAAAGATGCCTTTCCGGTGCCAGGCTTTCCTCCTTACAGATACCATGCAATGGATATTATTTGGGTCGTATTTCTTGACGTTTTTTGTACTTAGGGGTATAGTAACAAGGCAAATTGAACCCTCGTTAGGCCAGGCGGCTGCAAGGTACACAGGCCATTGCCCTGAAACGTCCAAAGACGCTAAAGGGTAGACCAGGTGGAGTCGGATTAAGGCTTCGCTCAAAGTGGCTGGGATTATTGTTTCCTTACGACGCGCAGTGCCAAAGCTAAACCAGGAGGCGGATATGCTTTTTTTTGCATACTTTAATCCACCTCCTGTCTCATTGACGGGAGGTTTCATTTTACCGCCGTGCCTGGTTTCCCCAAATTTAATACACGGTTGAAAAGGAGGTTTGTGCGTGGACAGTGATAGTAGTAAAAAAAGTCCAATGTTTTGCTGGCGAAAAGGTTCGTCGTTTGTTCAGGCCCGTAACTGCGCTTTCCTCCAATTCGTTTGGACGTATCCGATTACGTCCTCTTGATTATTGGGAATGTTGGTTGTAAACTGAGAAAATGCCGCCTGATCGCTATACAGCGAGGGCGGTTTTTTTTTGCCTTCGGATAAGGAATTGTTCTGCGGAGTTTGTCATAAAGTTTGGATGTGCCGTTAGAGCAATGCCTGCGATTACCGAGAAGATCTTCTCGTACAATGGAGGTAGTTATGGCGTTTTTGAGTGAAATGCTTGGCCGCATGGTCACTGATCTGGATGGTCATGTTGTTGGGAAATTGGATGACCTTATTGCTCGCGAACAGGCAGAATTCCCGCACCCATTGGTGGATGCTGTGGTGATTGACCGACGCGGTGTCAGGCATATTACACCTTATTCCGCGGTCATGTCGCTGTTTTCCCCCGCAATTCCGCTCAAATTCCCAATCGATCATTTGCCAACCTATGAATTGAATGAAGATGATATCTATCTTTCACGCGATGTGCTGGATAAACAGATCATTGATACGGATGGGGCTCGTGTCGTGCGAGTCAATGATCTTGAATTAGTGCGCGTAAACGGCACCTTGTATGTGAGCAATGTCGATGTGGGCCTGATGGGCATTTTGCGCCGGGTTGGTCTCGAGCGGATAACACACGCCATCGCGGCGGGGCTGCATTTGCGCCTGCCCGACAACTTTATATCATGGGATAACGTTGAACTGCTGCATCATGACCAATTCATGCGGCTGCGCGTTCCTGCGGAAAGCCTGGCAGACTTGCATCCGGCTGATCTTGCGGAAATCTTGAGCGATTTGAACAAACTTGAATCTGGTCAATTCCTGGAATCCATGAATGTTGAGCAAATTGCAGATGCCCTCGAGCAAGTGGAAACTGAGTTCCAGGCCAGTCTGATCGAAGTAATGGATGATGAGCGCGCGGCAGATGTTTTGGATGAGATGGAACCTGACGAAGCCGCCGACTTGTTGGCCGAGCTGCCTGCCGAGCGCAGCCGCCGGTTGGTATCGTTGATGGAGAAGGAAGAGGCGGATGATGTTCGCCATTTGCTTACCTTCCCGGAAGAATCTGCGGGCGGCATCATGACCACGGATTATGCAGTTGTCCCACCTGATGTGACTGCCGAACAGGCAATTAAGCTGCTTCGAGAAACTGCTTCGGATATTGATACGGTAATTTATGTTTATGTTACAGATACCGAGAATCACCTGGTCGGCGTTTTCTCGCTCACAGATTTGATCTTTGCAGAGCCGCACCGGCTTGTCAGCGAATTTATGGATGCTCGTGTCAAGACTGTCCATACACACGATGAACAGGACGAAGTGGCTCAGATCATCACCAAGTATGACCTTCTGGCGGTTCCGGTTGTGGATAACCAGAATGTTATCCAAGGCATTGTCACTGCCGATGACGCCCTTGACAAGATCATTCCAACCGCCTGGAAAAAGCGTTTGCCGCGTTTTTACCGGTAAATTAGGAGCTGTTTGCAATGAAAAACGAACTTTTCATCAACACCAACAGGCGGTTCTTTTCCGGTCTTTGGAGGAAGGTACTGCTATTTTTGTCCGTCTTTGGCCCGGCGACAATCACTGCCATGGCAGATAATGATGCCGGTGGTGTGGCGACCTATTCGATTGCTGGCGCAAAACTCGGCTATCCGATCCTGTTCCTGCTGCCCATTATCACGCTCTTGTTGGCAATCACCCAGGAAATGGGCATGCGCCTCACTATTATCACTCGCCGCGGGCTGGCTGATTTGATCCGCGAAAAGTATGGGGTGCGCGCAGCCGTCTTTATGTTTGCAGCGTTATTAATCGCAAATATCGGCACGCTGGTGACCGAACTCTCCGCGGTCAAGACTACCAGCGCGATATTTAATATTTCACCCATTCCGGCTGTGATCGCAATTGTGTTAGTCTCGTTTGTCGTGATCACCAGGGGTAATTACAAACTAACTCAGAACATCATGTTGGTGGCATGCCTGTTTTTTCTGGCCTACATTTTTTCTGCTTTTAAAGCGCAACCTGATTGGGGTTTGGCAACCAGCAACCTTGTTTTCCCGCATGGGGTTGATTTTACCCAGAGCTACCTGCGTGATTATCTTATTATCGGGATGGGCGTATTGGGTACAACCATAACGCCCTGGGGTCAATTTTTTATCAGCAGTTTTGCTTCCGATAAAAAAATTGAGAAAGGTAAAGTGGGGCTTTCTCAGATTGAGACTTACTGGGGCGCATTTCTGACTGATTTCTTCTCGTTTTTTATGATCGTTGCCACCGCGGCCACTCTTTTTGTAAACAAAATTACGCTTTCTTCGGGCGAACAGGCAGCTCTTGCCATCCAACCGTTCGCTGGTAAATTGGCCGGCACTCTCTTTGCGCTGGGCATCCTTAACGCTGGTTTTATGGGCCTGGTGGTGGTTTCGCTCTCGACTGCTTATGCGTTTGCCGAGTTTTTTGGGGTTTCTGGCAGCCTTGACGATTCCTTCAAAAAGAGCAAAACTTTCTACTTCCTCTATGGTATACAGCTTGTGGTTGCCATGCTGATCGCTATTTTTTCACAAGTTTCTCTCTTCCAGATTGCAGTGCTGACGCAGACGATCAATGCGGTGGCCTTGCCGCTGGTTTTCTTCTACCTGATCAAGTTAACCAGTGACCGAGTCCTGATGGGTGAGTACGCCAATAATCCGTTCCAGAAGTGGTTTTCCATTATTTGCTCCGTGGTGATCGTAATCGCCTCCATATTTACAGTGGCATCGATCTTTTTTTAGGGGAAGGATGGAGAATAAAAAACAGAATGCCACTGTTCATGGCATTCTGTTTTTTATGTGTGCCCAGCATAAATCGCTGTTCTGGATTTTAGCCTTTCACGTATGATAATTTCTCCGCCACCTTGCCATCTTGAATGCGGAAGATATCCACTCCACGAATATGACCTGTACTTCCATCCGGGTTTCTCCAGTGGTAAAGCCAGCGGACAAACGCTCTCTCGCCGCTGGCAAAGATATCTTCAAACTCAAATTGAGCATCCTTGGATGTTTCGAAGAAATCTTTCCAAAACTGGCGCACAGCAGATTGACCTGCAAAGCGTTCGCCGTCCGGGGGTGGAAAGGTATTTTCAAAGATGCAATCAGGCGTCATTAAAGCCATAGTCAGTTCCAGGTCATGTTGGTTTACAGCCTGGTTGAACTGTTCAATGATTGCCAGGGTGGCGCGAGTAAGAAAGTCAATGGTTGGATCGGTTTTCATTTGAAAGGCCTCTGTCGATAAGTGGGATCATCAATCCCGATGGTTGGGTCTTAGATGGCCTTCTGGATGAAATCTGCCAAGTCTTTTTTAAGTTGTTCCAGCGCAGGCATGTGAATGTACATCATATGTCCAGCTTCGTAGTAAGCCATGCTGATATTTCCTTGCAGGCTGGGATCCAGCCCGATGTGGTTGAAGGTATATTGGCTGGCGAAGTAAGGGGTTGCCAGATCGTAATAACCACTGGCAACAAAGACTTTCAGGTAGGGGTTTATGCTCATAGCCTGGCGCAGAGTTTCGGCTACATAGACAAACTGGTTTTCGTGCTGGGCATAGGACCACGGCCAAACCTGCCCGTTCAGAATCTCGTAGGGGGTGTCTTTCTCAAACTTCAATTCTCGGCGCACATAATCATAAAAAGCTGCGGTATATGGCCCGATAATATTGGTGAAAGATGGGTCGTTTTGGGTCCCTTCGCCCAGAACATTCTCATCAATTCCCAAGAAACGGCTGTCCAATCGCCCCACTGTTCGGCCGCGAGAGCGTAGCAGTTCTTTGAAAAAGCGAAAATCCGGGATACGCAGGTTGGATCGCTCAATGTAATCCCGGTTTAGGCCGGTATAGCGTGCCAATTTTTCGGCAATATTTCGCTGTTCGCGGGTTGATAGGGCGCTTCCCTTCATCAGTGCTGGGGCGTACTCATTGATGGCGAAATCCTGTACTTCTTTAAGCAGGCTTTGCAGCGGGCGTCGAATACGCAGAGCGTGATGATACCAGGCAGTGGCAGCGTAGGTTGGCAGGAAAAGTACGTAAGGAAGCTCATTCCCAGGGGTGAAATCGATGGTCTGGAAGTTGAGCACTGATGAAATCAGCATGATCCCGTTCAGGTATAAGCCATGACGTTCTTGTAGATAGCCCGAGAGTCCGCTCGCGCGTGTTGTGCCGTAGCTTTCGCCGATCAGGAATTTGGGCGATAGCCAACGATTGTAACGGGTGGTGTAAAGGCGAATAAAATCGCCAACGCTTTCGATGTCTTTTTTGAATCCATGGAAATCTTTGGCTTTTTGTCCCTCCACCGGACGACTGTACCCTGTGCTGACCGGGTCTATGAATACGAGGTCCGTCTGGTCAAGCAGGGAGAATTCATTATCAACCAACTGGTAGGGAGGTTTGGGCAGGTTTCCGTCAAACTCCATCCTGACACGGCGCGGGCCCAGTAAACCAAGGTGCAGCCACACCGATGATGAGCCTGGCCCGCCATTAAATGAAAATGTTAGCGGGCGTTTGGCCGGATCATTAACACCGTTTTTTGAATAAGCCACAAAGAAGAATTCCGCTTTTGGCTTTTCGCCGTCAAATTCCTTCTCACGGTCGGATATTTCTTCGCGGAGTACCATTGTTCCGGTGGTGACGGTGTATTCGAGTTCGTTCCCGCCAATATTGATCTTGTGGGTGCTTTCGACGAGCTGGTCATTGACCACCAGCTTTTCGGACTTGGTTTCGGTTTTTCCATCTATCTTTGTCTCTTCTGTCATGTTTTTCTCCTTCGGGCCATTATGGCAGATATTCGAGCGTGCTGCCATCCTTTTGAACGGTAATCTTTTGCGCCTGGAAATAGCCAGCTTCGGGATTTCCAGTAACAATAATCTCTGCTGTGTTGGGAAAGTATTTCGGCGCCGTCTTGAGCTGGAAAATAACCAGGGTATTTTGTTCGCCAACCATAAAGAACACCAGTCGGGCTTGATCCGTCGCGCCGTAGCCTAGTTTTGCTGTGCCTGGTTCGCCGGCGCCTGCCTTATACCAGCGTGGGTAAATGGCTCGTCCATGCAGGCTGATTTGTTCTGTCGGAGATATTTCTGCCACTGTGACGGGTAAATATTTTTGCAGAAAGACGACCTCGGTCAGCGGGACGGTTGTACCGATGAGCAGTATGCCTGCCGCAACCAGGGCAATTCTGAGCCAGGAAGTGGGCATCAGTCCAGCGCTGGGGATAGGTTCAGGTTTAGCTGGAATGACCGCCATGATGTCTTGAATCTTGACCCGAAATAACAGGCTCACAAGGGTGAAGAGCCCAAGGAAAAGATACAAATATACAGCCCAATCAACCGGGACCAGGAAGCGGTCACCGGAACTGAGGAACAGAGCAGTCCAGGCATTATAGACCAGACTGATGGCAAATGGTAAAAGGCCAATTAATCCGTTAAGATGCCAGGCTGCTGAGATACCCACTCCAAAGAGAACCAGATAAAAGATGATAACCGGTATTTGTCCGGTCCCTGGCTTGCCTGCCCAGGTTTGCCAGAAGGCGTGCTGGGGCCAGATAAGTTCGTCCGGGCTGTTGAGTTTATCGCGCAGTGGAAAAATCAGCACATTGCTGATCTCGTTGTTAAAAAAATGATTGTTGGCTGATCTCAGTATCCGACCAGGGTCGGAAAGCAGACTGGCAAGCGCCATCTTGCTCATGCGGGTTGAATACTGGGCATCGTTTTCGCCAGCCAGATGGGGAATAAGCTCGTTGCCGTTATCACCGCTCCAGCGTCGGGCAAGTGTCATCGCCTGGGAGATCGGATTGTCTAGTACGATTCCGCCGGTAGCTTTATAGTTGCGCGCCAACCATGGCAGCAGCGCCAGCGCCACTCCAACCGTCATCAAAGCGCTTCCTAAAAACCACTGTTTACGGCTCTTGATGACGAAAAAACCGATCGGAACAACTGCTGCCAGTACAACAACGCTCTGTAATCGGATAAGCGAACTCAGTCCCAAGACCCCACCCGCCATGAAGGGATACCACAAGGGTGTTCGGCGTTTCATCCAGCGGATTGTCATCAGGCTGAAAAGGCATAACAGCAGGGCAGCCGGGATTTCGGAAAAAAATAATTTTGTATAGGTATAGTTCAATGCGAAGGGGGCGGCGATATTTGCGGTTAGGTCACGCAAGCCCGCCAGTAACGCCAGCCCCAGTCCAACCGGACGGTTTATTAATTCTTTTCCGACAAGGTATAAGATTGGCGGGAAAAATGCCAGCACGATGGTTTGAAGCGCGATGACATGCGTGTAATCTTGCCCGGCAATGGCATGCAGCCACGTGAGGAAGCTGATATACAGCGGACGGGTAGGAACCTCCGGCCATATAAACCCATTTCCAACCAACGCGGATTGGACATATTGAGCATATATTAATGCATCCGAAAAAGGATAAATTTCGTAATTAGGCGCGCGTGGCGGGGTGGCGAAAAAGCCGGGCCTGATTGGCTGTGATAACCACAATAGGCAGGTAAACAGGTAAATCGCCCAAAAAAGAAGCTGGTCCTTTTGAGTCCAGTTCCAGCGAGATCCAAGCGTTAGGAAGGCGAAAGCGACGACCAGTGCCAGCAGGATTTGCCATTCCAATAAGGGTGTGGTGGGTGAACCCCAAGACCCGTCATTGGACGGGGTAATTCCAATCCCGGTTGTAATAATAAAGGCTGTCACGCCTGCCAGGAAAATACTGCTGTAGAGTGTGAACCGCACTATTGGATGGCTGAACCACGGGGTATTCCTGGAAGTGGTTGCTGATGGTCTTGTGCAGTTAAAGAAAATGGAAAATTCCAGCGCTGAACCTGTTAACCAAAATAGTAATGGTGCCAGCCGCTGGGCATACGCGCTGAAAACAAAGCCGGAAGTCTCTCCCAGTGCCCGCAGGATGAAATAAAGCGCCGGGGCCGCTAACATTAACAGGATTGAAAGGATATAAGATGGGATTCCCAGGGATGGTTTTAACTGGAGCGCTTGCCAGGACAGGCTGGCGTATCCGGAAGCAACGGTCAGGATCAGGGTAATCCCCAACAAGATCAGCCTGGATGCTGAAAAACCAAACAGAATGGCGTGATCATTGTCGCCTGGAAGCACAGCCAGCCATACGAAAGCAGCCAGGCCCTGGATTGTCCACAGGATAAAAAGGATTTGGCGCCGGTTCATTTGTTTTCTGCTGTGGAGTTCGGGTTTTCTGGAAGAATCTTGTCCAGGTTATTTACGCAAAAATTGACGAAAATATCCCGGCTGACAACCAGCCGCAGCGGGGTGGGTAAGAATTCGTATATGCCTCCCACAATCACCGCCAGCGCTGCCTCACTGTGCAGGGATGCCAGTGCTGAGCCGTTAATGTTTTCCATTACTAACTTTTTTATGAGGGGGATTTGTCGTTCAAGCAGGGTTTTGGTTCTTTTTTTGAGAAAGCCTTCTTCTGGTACGACTTTCGGCTTGTGTGCTCGTCCGACCTTATACCCTGCTGCGATCAGCGCTGCCCTGGTTTTTTTGAGGTTTTCGTTCTTGACGAGAATAAAATCTGTATCAA
This sequence comes from uncultured Anaerolineae bacterium, assembly GCA_903846015.1. Taxonomy (GTDB): domain Bacteria; phylum Chloroflexota; class Anaerolineae; order Anaerolineales; family Villigracilaceae; genus UBA5195. The sequence goes on from CAIMZS010000346.1 coordinate 10,196, forward strand.
AAGTGGAGATCGCGAAAATACTGATCTCTTCCCGGGCGAGAGTGGCAGCCACCTGTGCCAGGATCCCGGTCAGCGAAAAGTCAAGCGGTCCGGCTATTTTGAGCGCGTTCCAACCGGGCTCGGATTTGGCAGATTCGATCTTTAGCGTATCTGGCGCAACAATGGATAATTCATCTTCTGACTTGCTGATGCTGTAGAACGAGCTTGCGAATACCGATTTAGGGATCGATGCATCGGGTTCTAGCCGGTGTATCGTGAACAAAGGTTGCAGGATGATAAATTTTAACGCCTTCATTTGGCCTCGCATGACTGGGGTAAAATATCGGGCAGTCTCATCTTGTTCGCCCGGCAGGCCTATTCGTATTTTAACGCCACAACTGGTTCCATCATCGCGGCGCGAATGGAAGGGTAAAGCCCGGACAGCAACCCGATCAGCGTGGAGAAGGCGATGGAGAATATGATCAACCAGAGCGGGGTGTTAACCAATTGGACTGCGGAGCCATTTGGAGAAGGTGCAATTGGGAAAAAACTTGAGAGCGCCCCACCAAAAATATTATTGAATGTTTGTCCCAGCCCCCAGCCCAGGGTTGTGCCAATAACGCCCCCCATAAGACCTATGCTGGCGGCTTCCCCAAGAAATATCCCCAGGATGTCACGATTGGTTGCGCCAATGGCTTTCATCAATCCAATCTCGCGTGTTCGCTCAAGGATGGCCATGGTCATGGTGTTGGCGATACCGATTGCCGCCACCAGAAGGGATATGGCCCCGATACCACCGAAGACCAGTTGGATCATCGTGAAGGTATTTTGGATTTGTTTGATAAACGACATGGGCGTATTTGTGCGGTAACCGAGTTTTTGAATTTTTTCTGCTACAGATAAAACGGTATCGATCGAATCTGCTTTTACAAGCAGCTCCTGGTAGCCTTCCAGTTTGCGATTGATGCGTTTTCCGCGCGCCCATTCATTCCAGCTTTCAACATCCTCCATGCTGACAAGCAGTGCACCATCGTATTCGGACATGACTTCCTTGGTTACACCCACGATGGTGATTTGAACAGTTTTATTGATGATGCTGCCATCTGCGCCGTAACGAGTAAGCATAAGGCGAACCCGTTTCCCCAAAAGGTCAACAGTCTGTGGCGTGAATTCTTCGCCTGGACGGGGTTTGGGGTTATAAAAGTTTTTTATTGCCCAACCGCCGATAATGGCTGTGCCTTTTTCCAGCATATCGCTGCCCTGGTCGATTTTTACATCCAATTCGTTTGTGTTCTTTACGCCAATTCCCAGGACATAGGGGCCGTTTTCCAGTTTGTCAATTTGGATGACAGCGGATGTTTCCAGCCCGACACGCGGAATCACCAGCTTGGCGCCGGGTATTGCGGCGATCTGGCTGATAACGGACGGGGTGAGTAATCCCTGGCGAGTATTGTTGGATGATCCAGTTCCCTGTGCCATTGTCTTGCTGGGTGCCATTTGGCTTGAATCGCCTGGATAAACGTTGATTGAAGTCAGCATGCCGCTTGTGGCAAACTGGCTCATGGTGGCTTCTTGCATTCCATATGCCAACGAGACTAACATGACAATTGCTGCCGTGCCAATCACCACACCAATGGCTGTCAGAGCAACACGACCCTTTTGCCGGCGAAGGTTATCAATAATAAGCCTGAGCAAGTCAAATGTTCGCAAAGTTATCCGCCTGAAAAACCGAGAAATCCCAGGACTGCTTTCAGAACCTTATCCCATAAGCTTTCTTCCACCACTGGAGGCAAAACACCGCCACCTTCTGCCCCACCATCCGGCGGAAAAATAGGCGCATCAATGGTGTTAAAAGTGATGGTTTTTTCGATCAGGCCCGCTTCTTGAAAATCATCGGTGTAGTTGATCTGGATGGTCAGTGTGACTGGTCCAGGTGTATCAGCGGTGTAATCAGCATCGATGGTAAAGTATCCACCGGTTTCGATTGTACCGATGGTGGCTTTATTTTTGCCAATCTGACCGCTGCTGGCGTTGACGATAATATCCCCCAAAACGGTGGGTTTTCTACCGATATTTGTGATCTGGATTGGGAGTGGTCTGAATTCTCCAACAGAAAAATCCGGCACATCCTGGTAAAAACTGGCGGAGAGTTTGGGAAGTTCGTAAATCAGCAGGGTGATAACCTGGTCATCGAGCAGCCTGCCATTGGCGGTATCTTCATAAACGAAGGAAATCTTCAGGGTATAAACGCCTGGCTCAGTGGCAACATTGACCACCAGTGGAATAGTCTGGGAGATATTTTCGCCGGAAGGGATGTCGCCCAAAAAATAAAGGTTGGAACTGCCCATTGGCGCGAACTTGGACAGGTCAGCACCGCCGCCGCTCACCCCACCTGCTGACGGAGTGCCATCGGCGGAAATGGTTGCGCCACCCAGCACCATGGTTACATTGCGGGCAGCGCTGTTTCCCTGGTTTTTGATGTTTAAATTCAGTTTAAATAAAGTGCCAGCCTGGAGTTTTTCCAGATCGGTTTTGTAGGATCCGATGATCAATTTGGAGCGCGGGGCCGGGGTTGGTGTGTTGGTGGCAGCAGCGGACCAACTTCCGCTGCTTGTGGCAGTTGTCGCATTAAAGTTGATCAGCAACACCAATGAAGTTGTGTAAGGTATGCCGTTTTCATCGCTGTAGGAAACGCTCACGTTCAGAGTGGCACTTGTTTGTCCAGCCAGTACTTTTGATGCATACATGCTTTGGGATAGACCGCTGTTTTCTCCGGCTGCGATTCGGTTAATGGCTTGCACGCCACCATTTCCGCGTGGGATCAGGTTTTCACCTTGCAAAGTGACGATGATGTTGTACGCATCTGCGCCACCTTGATTGGTAAAACTTAGGCTCAATTTGAAATCGTTGTCGATTGAGACACCTTTTTTGGGAAGCGAATACGTCGTCAGCAAGAGCGGCCGGTTTATGGATGGTATGGTAGCGGTTGCAGTTGGAGCTACGCTGGGCGCTGGAGGTGCAGTCTCGGTATCTGCAGGAATCGTGGCAGTTTCAGTTGTGGTTGAGGTTGGCGCTGCTTCCATCATATCGGTGGCGCGTACATTGGAAATGCCAAAGGCTAAGGCCAATGCCGAAATTAACAATCCACTCAGGGCTAGTCGTTTAATCCGTTGCATGTGCTTCTCCAGGTTATTGTTTGTGCATTTCGTTTTCAGCTAAAAACTCATTTTCTGTGACTACGTGGCCATCCATTAAATAGATAAGGTGTGTCGCGAATTTTTGCATGCGCGGGTCGTGGGTGACCATCATAATGGTACGTCCGGAGGTATGTAATTCACCGAGCAGCTCCATCAACATGAAGCCGGAGCGGCTGTCCAGGTTGCCGGTGGGTTCATCTGCAACGATCAGCGCCGGGTTGTTTATTAACGCGCGGGCAATTGCAACGCGCTGCTGCTGCCCACCGGAAAGCTCTGTTGGGCGGTGATGCGCGCGGTTTTCCAGACCAACCAATTTCAAAAGCTGCATGGCGCGTTCTTTTCGTTCGCGATCCGGCACGCCGGCAAACCGAAGTGGAAAAATAACATTTTCCAAAGCGCTCATACTCGAGATCAGGTTATAGGATTGAAAAATAAACCCGACCTGGTTTCGCCGGTAAATTGCGAGCGCATTTTCATCCATATCCGCCAATGAGATGCCATCCACAACAATCTGTCCATCAGTTGGACGATCCAATCCACCTACCAGGTATAGTAAAGTGCTCTTTCCCGAACCGGAAGGCCCCATGATGATGGAAAAGGTTCCACGTTCGACGCCAATATCCACCCCATCGACTGCGCGCACCTCCTGGTCTCCGATGGTGAAATATTTTTTGAGATGGTTGGTCTGAATGAAATCAGTCATAGCATGTGTTGGTTAAAAATTCCCCGGTACTGGCTGGGTCAATTGGGTAAAAATGACTGAAAAGAATCCCGGCATGGCTGCCAGGACAAGAAAAATACCCATGGCGCCCAATGTGACACCCAATGCGCGTTTGAAGGGCAGGGGCGAAATTTTTCCGAGAGCCAGCAGGATCAGGATTAATTGCCAGATAAGATAAATATCTACCAGCTTAAGTAAAGCGGTCAGGAACATTCCGGTTGGTCCGCTCATGGTTGTCGTGATGGAAGCCAGCCCGGATGGATTTGATGCCAGGGAAGGGATGGTCAGTGCCGCAATCATCAAAGGTATCTGGCGCAGGCCCAGAGGCAAAGAACTCCAGCCTACCAGGTTCAATGTTTCGGTAAAGCTGTTGTTGCTGCCGCTGATCACCATACCGACATATAGCAGCACGCTTAAGAGGAACCATCCCACCCACAAACTGGCGATTGCGCTTATCATGGATACGATTGGGCTTCCAGTGGGGGTGGTTGTCTCGGTGGGAGGAGTGCCTCCATCTGGAACAGTGACCCCTCCACCATTTCCGGCCCCACCACCGGCTTGAGCCGAGACAAGATATGTTTCGCTCATTCCCATAGGAGCCTGGTTTATAGGTGGGGTATTTTCCAGTGGAATGGAGACCATCTGGACAGGTGTGAACCAGACTCGCGCAGCGATGAGCAGGCTGACCACCAGGAGTGGCGTCAGCCAGGTAGCACGTTTTTGCGCTATTTGCCCGGCTAATCTTCGCGGGCGGAAAAGGAATGGCAGCAGCCATTCAAAATAAAAGCGTTTGTGGGTGGTTGGGACTGTGTTATTTTCCATGATGCGCCTTTTTTGATAGATTAATAAGGGCTGTGAAGTAATTACTGTGCAGCATTTCTAAAAATTCTGCTTATATCAAGGAAGAGATTTTAGTTCATTTTCGGGAAAGAACAGGTAATCGAATTGTCCTAATTAATTTGATCATGATCAAAAAGCCCGGAATGCAATTTGTTCTTTTTGAGATTGCATATTAATAAACGAAGTGTAACCCCAAAAAGTTCCCTTTCTGATAATTGTATTTTATCGTAAAATCGAAATACATTGACCATCCTTGCTAAACACGCTACAATCTGACAAATATGTTTGAAAACCTGACCAATCGACTCACTAAAGTTTTTGATAATTTACGTAAACGCGGCAAGCTTTCTGAGGCCGACGTGGATGTTGCCATGCGTGAAGTACGCCTGGCTTTGCTTGAGGCAGATGTCCACTATAGTGTGGTCAAGGGTTTTATTGCGCGCGTGCGTGAACGTGCCATTGGCGCAGAAGTTTCCAGGGCGCTTAACCCGGGCCAGCAGATTATTAAGATTGTACACGAAGAATTGATCGCCACGCTGGGGGAACCTGCGCCACTCAATTTAACTGGCGCCAAGCCGCGCGTTATCTTAATGGTCGGGTTACAAGGTTCCGGAAAAACCACTCACACCGGTAAACTGGCAAAACTGTTGCGGTCCAAAGGTGAACGCGTGATGCTGGTAGCAGGTGATCCATACCGTCCCGCAGCTGTGCAGCAACTACAGCAATTGGGGCAGCGGGTGGATGTACCGGTTATCGTGGATATGAATAAGAAACCGCCTGATCTGGCTGCTTATGCGCTCGACCAGGCTCAAAAGGGTGGCTATTCGGTGATGATTGTTGATACCGCGGGCCGCTCCCAGCTTGATGATACCTTGATGGATGAACTCAGGGCTATCGAAAAAAAGATTTCACCTGTTGAAGTCTTGCTGGTTGTTGATGCGATGATTGGTCAGGAAGCACTGCATGTTGCTGAAGGTTTCCGTGATACAGTTTCCATCACCGGTTTGATCCTGACCAAAATGGATGGCGATGCTCGTGGTGGCGCGGCGATCTCCATTCGCTCTGTAACCGGAGTGCCGATTAAATATCTCGGTACCGGTGAAAAACTTGATGCACTTGAAACCTATGACCCTGGACGCCTGGCCTCTCGGGTTTTAGGCATGGGTGATATGATCGGCCTGATCGAGAAGGCCGAGGCCGCATTTGACGCTCAAAGTGCTCAAAAGCAAGCTGAAAAGATGATGAAGGGCCAGCTCGATCTGGAAGATTGGCTCGAGCAAATGCGCCAGATGCGAAAAATGGGTCCGCTCAGCCAGATTCTGGAAATGCTGCCAGGTCAATTAGGGCAGGCAGCCAAAGCTATCGACCCGCGCGATATCGAAAAGAATTTTAGGCAAATGGAAGCAATCATTAATTCAATGACCCGGAAAGAGCGCCGTGATCCTGAAATCCTGAACGCTTCACGCAGACGTCGTATCGCCGCTGGTTCAGGTTATGAAGTTCAGGATGTAAACCGATTAATGAAGCAGTTTCGAGAAACGCAAAAATTGATGAAAACATTACAAAAGACGGGGATGAAAGGTTTGCCAAAGTTATTCGGCTAAATTCCCTTCATATAATGAGATTTTTCAGGTAGAATAGCTTCTCGGCAATTCGGTTTGACAGGGCGCTTCCTTTCAAGCACATCTCTCCCTGTCAACCTGATACCAACCATCGGAGGGTATGCGCCTCGGACACAGCCTGTGTCCTCAGCCATATTCATCAAATCAACCCAAGTTAAGGAGTAAGTAAATTCCATGGTTCGCATTCGTTTACGTCGCGTTGGTCTAAAGAACCAACCATCTTATCGCATCGTCATTCAAGACTCAGAAAAACCCCGTGATGGGCGTTTCCTTGAGATCGTCGGTTTTTATAATCCTCGTACCCAACCTGGCACCCTGAATATTGACGAAGCGCGTGTTTTTGACTGGCTCAGCAATGGCGCCAAGCCGACCGAGTCTGTTGCCAAGTTGTTTAGGACATCTGGTACAGCAGATCGCTTTGCCCGTGCTAAGAAGGGCGAGGCGCTTGAAGTATTGATCGAGGAAGGCAAAGCCGCTGAAGCAAAGCGTGCTGCCCCAGTTTCCACCAACAAACACTAAGTTACTGAAGGGTCTGATGAGTCATGGATTCATCAGACCTGATTTTACTGAGAGGAGCAAATGAAAGTCCTCACCGAGTTTATCGCTAAAGCGCTTGTAGAAAACACAGATCAAGTCGAAGTTACTCAATCCCGCCAGGGCAATAGAGTGCGGCTGGAATTGCGGGTTTCGAAGGATGATATGGGCCGTGTAATTGGGAAGAATGGACGTGTAGCCAATGCGGTGCGCATTCTTTTGCGGGTTGCCGCAGAGCGCGAAGGTCAGCAAGTCACGCTTGATGTATTGGAGCCTTAATGCCCATTCCGGACGTGTCAGTTAATCCAAGTAACCCAGGCTCGCCAACAGAGGGCGAGCCTGTTGTCTATTTAGCCGTTGGCACATTGCGCCGTTCTCACGGAATTCGGGGTGATCTGTTATTGGATGTATTAACCGATTTCCCAGAACGGCTTAGGCCCGGCTCCTATCTCTATGTGGGAGATAAGAAACAAAAGATAAAGATCAGCCGCCGTCGTCCGCACAATGACGGGTTACTGATGGGTTTTGAAGGCGTTGCTAATACTGAACAAGCTGCAAAATACCGGGCGCAAACAGTTTATGTCCTGGCGGAAGACCGGCCAAGCCTGCCTGAAGGTGAGTATTATCACCACCAGATTATCGGCCTGAATGTTCTCGACGAGACAGGTGTTAAGTTGGGTGTTATTACTGAGATTATTGAAACAGGCGCGAATGATGTTTATGTCGTCAGGAATGATGACGAACGCGAAATCTTGCTTCCAGCTTTAAAACAGGTTCTGTTGGATGTTAATCTGGAAACAAAAATCATGCGCGTGCACCTGCTTCCCGGTCTGGTTGACGCAGATGAAAGCGCAGAATAGGTTGTTGTAAATCCAAATTCATGGACGATAAACGCTACTGGGTCGGATTTACCCTGGTTAAAGGGATAGGGGCGGTACGGTTACGGGCCCTCCTGGATTATTTTGGTGATGCTGAAAAGGCTTGGAATGCATCCCCTGTGGACATGGTATCAGCTGGGCTTGGCCCACGGCTGGCTGAGCGTGTCGTGCAAATCAAAAAAAGTGTTGATTTGAGTGAGTACGTTGCACGCGCTGAAAAAGATAACATCCGAATTCTGACATGGAACGATGCCGAATATCCGGCTCTTCTGAAGGAAGTCGACCAACCACCGCCCGTGCTTTACTTGCGCGGGGATGTTACAGCAGAAGATGCCTGGGCTGTAGGAATCGTGGGGACGCGCGCGGTTACACCTTATGGCCGGCAGGTAACAGAAGAATTGGCAACTGTACTTGCCCAGAACGGCGTTACTGTGGTTAGTGGGCTTGCGCGTGGCGTGGATGCCCTGGCTCATAACGCTGCCCTTAAAGCCGGGGGTAGAACGCTTGCAGTTCTCGGCTCAGGGGTGGACAGGATTTATCCGCCTGAACATCGCCAAATGGCCGAGAAAATAGCCTTACAGGGTGCTGTTATCAGTGATTATGCCCCTGGCACAACCCCAGATAGTGCCAATTTTCCTCCTCGTAATCGGATTATCAGCGGATTATCGTTAGCTGTGGTGGTGATAGAAGCTGGGGAAACGAGTGGCGCACTTATTACGGCAGGTTTTGCCGCGGATCAAGGTCGGGATGTGTTTGCTGTGCCGGGTTCCATATATGCCCCGCAAAGTAAAGGTGCAAACCGGTTAATTGCCAATGGCGCCAGGATTTTACTGCGACCCACGGATGTGCTCGAAGCGCTTGATCTTACTCGTAACGTGGAGCGCCGGGAAATTCGCAGAGCAGTACCTACTGATGCCACTGAAGCCGCTGTATTGAGCTTGTTGGGTGCAGAATCGATGCATGTGGATGAAGTTCGCGCTCGATTGGGCCTTCCGATAGAAAAAATTTCTGCTGCGCTGACCATGATGGAGTTGAAAGGTATGGTGCGGCAGCTTAACGGCATGAATTATGTGGCTTTGCGGGAAGACCAGGCAGAGTACAAAATTTCTGACCCGGCAGTTGAGTAGATTTAGGCCAACTTTGGGATGTAGGACGGTTTTTGAAAAACGCTAGAATTTCATCATTAGCCGGGAGAAAATCTCGTATAGCAAGAAAAAATTTCTCCTGCATACCGCTAAAGGAGCTTTATGGAACATACATATGCAGTCATAATGGCTGGCGGAGGTGGTACCCGCCTTTGGCCGGTCTCGCGTAGAGAAAGTCCCAAGCAACTGCTCCCACTTATTGGGGATGAGACTTTGTTTCAGAGTACAGTTCAGCGTCTTGATGGGCTTTTCCCACCTGAACGTATCCTGGTCGTGACGGTGGCGGAACAAGCTGCTGAGATGCAAGAACAAGCACCGCAAATACCACCAGAAAATTACCTGATTGAACCGGCTCCGCGTGGGACGGCATCGGTGGTTGGGTTTGCTGCAGCAGTTTTGCACAAACGTGATCCGCAGGCAGTGATGGCAATCCTGCCATCCGATCATTTCATCCGTAATCGTGATCTTTTTCATTATCTGCTGGCTGCCGCGGTCGATGTTGCCAAAACCGGTTACCTGGTGACACTGGGTATTACGCCCACTTATGCTTCCACTGCGTATGGTTATATCCAGCAGGGAGCGCCAGTCATTGGCAATTTTAAGTACCCGACTTACAATGTTAGCCGGTTCAAGGAAAAACCGGATGATCCAAGTGCGCAACAAATGCTTCGCCTGGGTGGGCACTCCTGGAATAGTGGTATGTTTATCTGGAGTACCGAGTGTATTTTGAACGAGTTTCAACGACAAATGCCCGATCTGTCTTCTGCGCTTGAGAAGATTGTCATGTCTTTAGGTACTCCGGATTTTGCTGTGATGATGAATTCAATCTGGAAAAACTTAATGGTGGAGACGATCGATTATGGTGTGATGGAAAATGCCGAAAAAGTTGCTGTACTCCCGGCTGGTGGGCTTGGTTGGAGTGATGTCGGTTCATGGGATTCACTCTTTGAAGTACTGCTGCCGGATATGGACGGCAATATTGGCGTAAATGGACAGCATCTGGCATTGGATACTCACAATACATTAATTTACGCTACCCCTGGAAGTGACCGGCTGGTTGTGACCATCGGTGTGGATGATATGGTGGTTGTAGATGCCGGTGACGTGTTGATGATTTGTAAATCTGACCAGTCCCAAAAAGTGCGCGATGTGGTGGCGCACTTAAAAAAACATCATCAGGAACGCTATCTGTAGCGTAAAGGATATAAAATCGTTTTTATCAACGATATTCGCAGGTAATTTTGTTAAATTAGCGAGCTAAACGCCAGAACTGGGAAAATTTGATCGGTAAAAGAATTCGTCTCCAGGTTGTTGTTTCCAACGAATTCAAAGTGATTTCGGTTTGAGTGTGCGCTTAATTAACAAAATGGAGGTTCAATGGAAGCTTATTGTATGAAGTGTAAGATGAAGCGGGAAATAATCGGGCCGCAGGCAGCATTTAATAAATCTGGTGCTCCAGTAACACACGGGACATGCCTGGTATGCGGCACAGCCATGTTTCGTACCGGCAGGACAGATGCGCATGCAGGTATGGTTGCGCCTAAAATTGAAAAGAGTGAGCCAGTGCGTGTCGGAAAGCTGGTGATCGTCGAATCACCCGCCAAGGCTAAGACCGTGGCTCGTTTCCTGGGCAAAGGCTACACCGTGCGGGCATCCGTTGGTCATGTCCGTGATTTACTCCGTTCCCAATTGTCGGTAGATGTTGATCATGGTTTTGAACCAAAATACCGCGTTCCCAATGAAAAAAAGCAGGTCGTCAAGGAACTGAAATTACTGGCCAAGTCTAATGCCGAAATTTTTCTAGCAACTGACCCTGATCGTGAAGGCGAAGCTATTTCCTGGCATTTGGCAGAAGCCTTGGAAATAGATCTCAAGCGTGCCCATCGTGTCACTTTTCATGAGATCACGGCCCCGGCGATCAAAGAAGCCTTCAGTAATTCTCGCGCAATTGACATGAATCTGGTCAATGCCCAGCAGGCGCGCCGAGTGCTGGATCGCCTGGTTGGCTATTCTATCAGCCCCATCTTATGGGAAAAAGTGCGTGGACGGCTTTCTGCCGGGCGGGTGCAATCGGTGGCTCTGCGCCTGATTGTTGACCGCGAAGCTGAGATCAATGATTTTATTTCGCAGGAATATTGGACGATCGCCGCGGAATTTAAACCCGAAGGTGCGCGCGCAAAATCTGCCTTTATTGCCAGGCTGCAGCGTATCGATGATAAAGACTTTGAGCTCGATACCGAAGAAGACGCTCGCCCGTTGTTGGATGATTTGGAAAAAATTTCTTACAGTGTGAGTAAGGTTAAGCGCAGCGAGCGCAGGCGTAAACCCGCTGCTCCGTTTATCACATCCACTCTTCAACAGGAAGCATCGCGAAGACTTGGTTTCACGGCCAAGCGTACAATGGGATTGGCTCAAGGACTGTATGAAGGTATCGATGTAGGTGATGGTGGTACTACCGGTTTAATTACCTATATGCGTACCGATTCAACTAATATTTCAGAAATTGCGCGCACAGAAGTGCGTCAGTATATTGCGGGGCGGTTTGGAAATGACTTTTTACCTGCCCAGGCCCCAGAGTATAAGACTCGTGCTGTTGGCGCCCAGGAGGCCCACGAAGCCATTCGTCCGACATCTGTGTTGAGGGAGCCTGAAAAAGTAAAGCGTTTCCTTGAACCAGCCATGTTCAAGCTTTATCAGCTTATTTGGCAGAGGTTTGTGTCATCGCAGATGGAATCGGCCGTCTATGATACTCTTACTGTGGAAGTAACCGGAATAGGGCAGCATGAGTATATGTTCCGCGCTGCTGGTTCGGCGGTCAGATTCCCTGGATTTTTGGCAGTTTATGAGGAAACAAGGGATGAGGATGCCAAACCTGTGGAAGGCGAGGGCGATGAAAACGTGCGTATTCCTGTTGATATTGCCGAGGGGCAGAATCTAGGTTTGATGCGCCTGATTCCAGAGCAGCATTTTACCCAACCGCCGCCGCGTTTTTCTGAAGCATCATTGGTGCAATCCCTTGAAGCTCATGGTATTGGCCGACCGTCCACATATGCTCCGATTATGTCTACCATTCAGGAACGCGGTTATATTGTAAGAGTGGATAAGCGCCTGGAGCCTACTGAAACCGGCGTTCTTGTAAACGATATGATGGTGCAATATTTTCCTGAAATTGTTGATATGAACTTTACAGTTATCATGGAAGATGATCTTGATAAAATTGCTGAAGGTCAGGCTGACTGGGTCAAGGTGATGGATGCGTTTTATCGCCCATTTTTCATCCAGGTGCAAAAGGCACAAGCTGAAATGCCGGTTAGCAAGACCGGCCCTGAGCCAATTGGTCGTGCTTGCCCAGCGTGCAGCAAGGAACTGGTTATTCGCTTTGGCCGTTATGGTAAGTTTATTTCCTGTTCTGGTTTTCCTGACTGCCGCCATACAGAACCATGGCTTGAAAAAATTGGCGTTGAATGTCCAAAAGATCATGGTGATATTGTTGAGCGCAAGACCCGAAAAGGGCGTGTATTTTTCGGCTGCGCTAATTATCCGGAATGTGACTTTACATCCTGGAAGCGCCCTCTGGTTCGCCCTTGTTTGCAATGTGGTGGCTTGCTGGTGATTGCGAATAAACGCGAAGCAATCTGCATAAATTGTTCGACGGCATTTCTGATTGAGAATGTGCTCGCGGATATGGTGGAATAGAAATTTGGTTAATCAAGAATCTCACTGAGATCACAATTTCTTGTATAATAGATAAAGTGTTCGTTCTCTGAAAGGAGCGCAAGATGAATTTTCCAGAATTGTTGAAAAAACCAGTTGTCATTGGTATAGCGGCTCTCGTTTTGGGTCTCATACTTGGTTTAGGTTGGGGCTGGGTTGTTCAGCCGGTTCAATGGGTTGACGCTCCTGTCAGTCTCTTGCGCGCAGATCTTCAGCAAGAATATTTGCGCATGTCCATTGATTCTTTCCGTGTCAATGGTGATGAAACTTTGGCGGCGAAACGATTTTCCGATCTTGGAAGCGGCGGGGCTGATCTGCTACAGCAAGTCATGATTAGCCCAGGAAAAATCGATACCAACCTCCTGCCTCTGTATCAACAGATGTTGATCCGCAAGGGCGTTTACAGTCCTCCAGGAATGGTGCTTCAGCCTCCCGCTGCTAATTCGATGGTTACTACAGCCGTTATTATTGGTGGGTTGCTGGCTATCGCTGTGGTTGCTGTGGCTATCTTCTTTATGTTGCGCGGAGGCTTCCAACGTACAGGCGAGGTAACTCCTGCGCGGCATGCAACCAGTATTGCCCGGGCAGCAGAGAAGACAGATTACGTAGCTATGGGCCAGGCGCCTCCAGTCGCACAATATGTGACAACCTATCTCGTGGGTGATGATTTATTTGATGACTCTTTCAGCATTGATTCGCCATCGGGGGAATTCCTGGGTGAATGTGGTGTTGGCATATCTGAAACGATCGGCGTAGGTGATCCGAAAAAGGTGACCGCCTTTGAAGTTTGGATGTTTGATAAAAATGACATCCAAACTGTAACCAAGGTATTGATGAGTCCGCACGCCTTCAATGATCCTGGTTTCCGTTCAAAGTTGGAAGCCAAGGGTGAACTTATCGCAGTTGAGCCACACAAGGAAGTAGTACTTGAGACGCAGACCTTGCAGATGATCGCGACGGTATCGGATATGCAGTATGGACAGGGCGCCTTACCGGATGGCAGCTATTTTGATCGTATTACACTCGAGCTGGCAATTTGGTCCAAGAAGTAAAGCTGAAGATTTTTAATCACAGGGAGCGGATTTCCGCTCCCTGTTTTGTTAAACCCTGATCTAGCTCTGCACTGTTATTTTATTCCCGGAATTGTTTGCCCAGGCACATGATGAGTTGGATGATTGTCTGTAGCCGCCTAATTTTGTTTTATAATCCTGCCATGCCCATTGTCAACAATATTACCCGCTTACTGGATGCTAAAAAGGTAAAGTATACAGCTTTTGAGACGCCTGCCGAAAAATTAGGCGCGCTCGAAACGGCGCGTATTCTCAATATTCCGCCTGACCAGGTGTTTAAGACGATTGTTGTTACCCGCCAAAAGCCCGGGAAGCCTATCCTGGCGGTTATCCCCGGCACTACTCAGGTAGACTTAAAATCGGTAGCGGCAGCACTCGGTGAGAAGAAAGTTAATTTACCCACCGAGCGTGAAGCTGAGGCCCTGACTGGTCTTCAGGCAGGTGGCATCTCTCCGCTGGCATTGATCAATAAAGGTTTCCAGGTTGTCATCGATGTATCAGCGCAGACCTTCACTGAAATCCATATTTCTGGTGGGCAGCGGGGTTTAAACCTTTCTCTTTCTTGCCAGGACCTGGCAAAATTATCCAATGCCCGTTTTGCGATGATTTCAACACATCTTAAAGGCGAAATTGATTCCTGAATAAATCGCATTGATGTTTGAATATTGAAACGTTCAGACTATAATAGTGAAATCCAACGGAGGAGCCATGCGAGACGAGACACGTCAGCCTATCATTATTGCTAAGGATGTTAATAAGTGGTATGGACATTTTCATGCGTTAAAAGATGTTAACATGGAAGTGGCCAAGGGTGAAGTTGTGGTGATTTTTGGCCCATCTGGGTCAGGCAAGTCCACATTTATACGCACCATCAACAGGCTTGAAGAACATCAGAAGGGCCAGATCATTGTCGACGGTATTGAACTGACCAATGATATGCGTAATATCGAAATGATCCGTATGGAAACAGGGATGGTTTTTCAACAATTCAATTTGTTTCCACATTTAACAGTCATGGACAATATCATTTTGGCACCCATGCAAGTGCGTAAATGGCCGAAAGAAAAGGCCGAGGAAGCAGCGTTGCAGTTGCTAAAGCGGGTCGGCATTCCTGAACAGGCCCAAAAATTTCCTGGGCAGCTTTCCGGCGGCCAGCAGCAGCGCGTAGCTATTGCCCGCGCCCTGGCAATGCAGCCAAAGGTAATGTTATTCGATGAGCCTACTTCAGCATTGGATCCGGAAATGATCAAAGAGGTGCTGGATGTTATGATAGAACTGGCGCGCACTGGCATGACCATGCTGGTTGTAACGCATGAAATGGGGTTTGCCAGGGCAGTTGCCGATAAAATGTACTTTTTCGATAGGGGTCAAATCATTGAAGCTGGTACGCCCGCTGAAATCTTCAAAAACCCCAAGGAAGAGCGCACCAAGTTGTTCCTCTCACAGATCCTGACAAATTAAAAATCCTTTTGCCCTGCCGCTTATAGCATAGCTATAAGC
>CAIMZS010000347.1 GCA_903846015.1 uncultured Anaerolineae bacterium
CCCTCCCGCGTGGCAATCCGCTTTACTGTCATTGCGAGCGGCGTCCTCCCGTGGCAATCCGCTTTACTGTCATTGCGAGCGGCGCCCTCCCGCGTGGCAATCCGCTTTACTGTCATTGCGAGCGGCGCCCTCCCGTTTGGCAATCTCCGGTTAGCCAGCCGCACCCGGTTCCGGCACGAGGCGCTCATCCGCATCCAATGGTTTTTTACCACGCCAATTCCCAGAGAACCGGTCTTTCAGATCCATAGTCATGAGTCCATTACAAAAAGCCTACCCGTAGTAACGGTAGGCTTTTTATGTTCATTTTCTATCGTGATTGGTTGAACCACCTGAATTATCAAGGTGTTGATTGTATTCCCATTGAAAAAGTCAGCGGCTGCTTTACCAATAAGAACAACCCCCAACTCTCACTCCAGCCGGATTACAGTATCGGTTGGGTCACGCTGTTCGGGCAAAAGTGTGAGAATGCTGGTGTCACCACGAGTTGTCAGCGTGACTGGCGAACCATCCCTGAGCAGAGTCGCTTTCGTCAGCGAAGCCAGGCTCTCCCTCAGCGTCAGGCAATCGCTGACGTAGTCCAACGCATGGACATAATTTACTTTGCCCTGGCGTGTGCTGACCCATGAACCATCCTGCGCGGACGGGATCACGCCCGCTTGTGTGCCATAAATCGATTCGCCATGCACGGCCAGCCATTTACCTACATCTCGCAACCGTTCGGCATGCACAGGCAAAATCTCGCCGGACGCCGTTGGGCCGATATTGAGCAGGGTATTGGCACCAACGCTGGCGGCGCGCACCAGCGTGCGGATCAAGCGCTGCGCCGATTTGTGGTTCTCATCCTGTTGATGAATGCCCCAGTTGTCATTAATGGTCATGCAAACTTCGATCGGTAAATCAAAAATTTTTGTGGTGTTGAACCCTGCTGTATTTTGACCCGGCAAATCCTGCTCAAAGCCCTGAATATCTTCGCCAGGGAGTGGTTCGCCATGCCGGTTGTTGTGGATCACGGCATCCGGCTGGAGAGTGTGGATCATCTCATACAGTTTTTCATATTCGAATGAACCACCTGCCGCGAAATAAACATTATCAGAGTTCAGCAAATTATCAGGCCAATCACCATCGAACCACAAACAGGCGATTTCGCCGAACTGGGTACAAAGTTCGCGCACCTGACCATGCAAAAATCCCAAATAGTCCGACCACGCCAGTCCGCTCTCTTTCCGGAAGCGATAAGCTGGGTGATGCCAGTCGAGCAGGGAACTGTAAAAGCCCAGCTTAATGTCGCTGCGGCGGGCACACGCCTCAGCCAGTTCGCGCAACGGATCTCGCCGGAAGAAACTGTTGGAGACCTTATAGTCGCTCAATGCAGTGTCGTACATACTGAACCCATCGTGGTGGCGGCTGGTGATGACAATATACCTCTGCCCGGCATCCGCCGCGACACTCACCCATTCTTCTGCGTTGAATTTGGTCGGGGCAAATTGTTGTGCGAGCGCTTCGTACTCCGGCACCTGGATCCGTTCGTTGTGCATTACCCATTCACCTCGCGCCAGGATGGAATACAAACCCCAGTGAATGAACATACCAAAACGAGCATTCTGGAACCATTTTAATCCTTCAGGAGAAGCTTGTTTCATATCCATCCTTTTTTAGCCGAAATAAGTGAGCATGAGCGTTATTTTGGTTTCAAATACAATAATACCCGTTTTCTATGATGGAAAACCCCCAAAAAACGACCGAAAGCAAGAAAAACACTGTGAGAAATAAGGATCTGTCCAGGAAACCTGATCATTTCGATATGCTTGACATTTTCCAACAGAAAACCATTGGAATCTGGTATGGTCAGCAATAGCGCGAACAAAATTCCTATTAATCGGAGCCAAC
>CAIMZS010000348.1 GCA_903846015.1 uncultured Anaerolineae bacterium
GGCATTTTATTAGCTGATATTTTTGAGCAAATCGCCCAAATGGGTGCTATTCACCCGTCTTTACAGCCTGCCGATAGCCCATAATTGGCGAAGGTATTGTATCTTCAAAACCATTTTTATTGTATAATCATATCAATATATAAGAAAATTAATTAAGGAGATTAATTATGAAACGGGGAAGCCGCGTATTGCTGTTTCTAGTTGTGGTGATCGTTATCTTGATCGCGGTAGCTTTTGTAGTACTGGGCCGCGGAACTTTATTTGGAAGTACTGGGGCAGTAACTCCTGTAACTCCATCGGTAAGTATTTATACGGCTGGTCAGCCAATCAATGTGGATGACCAAATCAAGCAGGAATCATTGTCAACCCTTCAGTTACCTCAGAAGGATGTAACCGAGAAGATGATTACTGATCCGCAAAAAATCATCAATAAATATGCCGTAATTAAAATCGAACAGGGATTTCCGCTGACCATTGATATGTTCTCTGATCGACCGGGCATGAATCAACCTGGATCTGAAGCTGCCAGGGTTGTCTCGCCTGGGCTTGTGGCAATCTCAATACCGATTTCGAGATTGAGCGCGGTGGCTTATGGGATTCGCGATGGGGACCGCATCAATATTATCGCCACAACCAAGTTTGTTGATGTTGATGCTACTTTCCAGTCAAAACTGCCCAACCTGACTGCAAAGGTGACCGGAACTGGTTTTGTGCCGGATACGCTTCCCGTCCTTTCCGCTAGTATTACATCAGGTGGGGCAGGATCGGAACAAGGCCGTGCTGAGCTAGACCCTACGATTAATCAGGCTTTATATCTGGTACCATCCGAGGCTCAACGCCCACGATTGGTTTCACAGATGATTTTGCAGGACATTCAGGTTTTGCATGTAGGTGATTTCGATTTACCAGGACAGGTAACGCAGGATACTACTACAACGACCCAACCTGCGAACGGGCAGCCCGTTCCAACGGCCGTGCCAGCCAAGCTGCCTGATGTTATTACGCTGATCGTTACGCCTCAAGATGCGGTGGCGTTGACCTATTTGATGTACAGCGATGCTAAATTTACGTTGACCCTGCGAGCGCCAGACGATTCCAGCCGGGTTGAGACCGAGGCCGCCACGCTGCAATACTTATTGAGCCAGTACGCCATCCCTGTACCTGCAAAACTGCCTTATGTGATGCAGAATCTCGACGTTATTGAACCATCCTTGGTACCTACAAAAGCAGCTCCTTAAAGGCTATCAGCAGCCTGATCACATCGTAGAATTGGAGCCAGTATTATGCCCGAAAAAAGCCGTGTTCTCGTAGTAGATGATGTTTCCGAAACCAGGGAAAACATCCGCAAGTTGTTACAATTTGAGGCGGATATTGAGGTTGTCGGCGCAGCTCGTTCAGGGCGAGAAGCGGTGCAATTAAGTGAAGAATTAAAGCCGGATGTCATCCTGATGGACATTAATATGCCCGATATGGATGGCATCTCGGCTACCGAATTGATTCGGCAACGCAGCCCAATACCTCAGATCATTATTTTATCCGTGCAGGGTGATCCGAACTATATGCGCAGGGCTATGCTGGCGGGTGCGCGCGATTTTCTAACCAAACCGCCCATGGCTGATGAGTTGATTTCTGCTGTTCGGCGGGCAGGTGAAAATGCTCGCATGGAACGCTCGAAGGCCGTTCAGATTACCTCATCCAATTTGGCCGCAGTACAACCGGCTGCCGGATCAGGTTCAAAAGATGGCCGTATTATTATGGTCTATAGTCCAAAAGGCGGTACAGGCGTAACAACGATTGCGGTAAATTTGGCAATCACCCTGAATAACGATGAAACCCGTACTGTTCTGGTGGATGGCAATTTACAGTTTGGGGATGTGGCTGTATTTTTGAATGAACAGGGCAAGAATACTATTCTGGATCTTGCCCCCCGATCAGACGAGCTCGACCCGGATGTCGTTGAAGGGGTGATGATCAAACACGCTGGTTCAGGGATTCGTGTCCTGGCAGCGCCATCTCGCCCTGAACATGCCGATCATGTCAATGCGGATCAATTTGGGAAATTGCTTAAATACTTGCGCAAGGTATACCCCTATGTAGTGGTGGATACAGCCCACAACCTTACGGATATCACTCTGGCAGCATTGGATGTATGCGATGTTTTGGTTTTAGTTGTTACTCAAGATATTCCAGCTGTAAAGAACGTACGTTTATTTCTGGATTTAATGAATAACCTTGGCGTTTCACGGGAGCGGGTTTGTTTTGTGCTGAACAAATACGATAAGCGAATTTCGATCACTGCCGAGAAAATTGGCGATAATCTCAAACAGCCAGTTGTCAGTGTTATTCCGCTTGATGAGCGGATCGTGATTCCTTCTGTCAATCGGGGTGTGCCGTTCATGATCGATCAAAAGGCCCAACCCATTGCGCGCACTATATTTAGCCTTGCGGAAACTATTCGAGCCCAATTAGCAAAACTGAATGAATAGGTTTTACAGGTTGGTTTGGAGGTAATAAATGTCTTTACTTAAGCGTATCGAACAGGGACAGGCAAGGACTGGTGACCAATCACCGCCGCCAAAAGTGGGCGGTTCTTCGTCATCTGCCGGGCCAAGCGAACAAGGAGGCAGCAGTCTTTCAGCATTACAATCGCGCAGGGTTTCTGCTCCTACAACTACGCCTCAAGCTGGAACATACTTCGATCTGAAAACCCGAGTGCAAAACAAACTTCTCTCAGAATTAGATCCATCCATGGACATCACCAAGACTGACGAAGTGCGGCGCGCGATCATGGAGTTGTTTGAGCAAATTCTTAATGAAGAGAATATTGTGCTTTCCCGCCCAGAGCGGCAGCGGCTTTTTGAGCAGATATCTGCTGAAATTCTTGGGTTTGGCCCTTTACAACCACTATTGGAAGACGAGTCCATTACAGAAATCATGGTTAATGGGCCAAAGAATATTTACGTAGAACGGAAAGGTAAGCTGGTCCGTGTTCCTGTGACTTTTGAAGGTAATGATCACGTCCTGCGGGTTATTGACCGTATTGTTGCGCCTTTGGGGCGTCGTATTGACGAGTCCAGCCCGTATGTGGATGCTCGCTTGCCAGATGGATCGCGCGTAAATGCTGTTATTCCTCCCATATCATTGGTAGGCCCCATTCTCACCATTCGAAAATTTTCCAAAACACCCATCACAATTGAACAGATGGTTGGCTATGGTTCAATCACCCCTGAAGCGGTGGAGTTTATGAAGGCCTGCGTCATCTCGAGATTGAACATTGTAATATCGGGCGGTACAGGTTCTGGTAAGACGACTCTTTTGAATGTGCTTTCCGGTTTCATTCCTTCGGATGAACGTATTTTGACGATTGAGAATGCCGCTGAACTTCAATTACGCCAGGAACATGTTGTAACACTGGAGTCTCGCCCGGCAAATATCGAAGGACGCGGTGAGATCACTATTCGTCAGTTGGTGGTGAATGCCCTTCGTATGCGCCCTGATCGAATCGTGGTTGGCGAGATTCGTGATGAAGCGGCACTCGACATGCTTCAAGCAATGAATACCGGTCACGATGGCTCAATGACCACGACCCACTCCAACAGTCCACGTGATACTCTTAGCCGCTTAGAGACAATGACACTGATGGCCGGAATGGATTTGCCAGTGCGCGCCATCCGTGAGCAAGTTTCTTCAGCGGTTCATTTGATTTGTCACCAGGAACGTATGCGCGACGGTACTCGTAAGGTCACTTATATTACTGAAGTAAGCGGTATGGAAGGCGATATTATCACCACGACTGATCTGTTTATTTTTGAGCAGACTGGGGTTGAGAATGGCAAGATAGTAGGGCGTTTGCGCCCTACCGGGTTGCGTCCGAAATTTATGGATAAAATCGAGTCGGCAGGTATTCATTTGCCACCTTCCATCTTTGGCGTTGGCAGTAATAGGCGCTACTAATTTGATCATCTTTTCAGGTGCATTATGACACCACTTGCAATATTGCTGATTGGTTCAATCATTATCCTGATTCTGATTGCGGTCGGGGTATTTATTTCGTCCAACAGTGAACGAACATTGGTTGAAGACCGCTTGGGTCGATATCTTGATGACGATCAGAGTAAAAGCGATTCAAAGTTAAAGAAAGAAGAATCATCCGCAGCCCTGACTGATTGGGTTAATAAGCGGGTTGAGAGATCGTCTTTGGGAGAGCGAATAGCCAAAAACCTCGCCCGGGCAGATTTGAAATTCAAATCCGGTGAGTTTATTTCGTTTATTTTTATTCTTGCTGGTACGCTGGGCTTACTCGCCTTCTTGTTTACCGGAACCAATATACTCGCTAAATTATTTTCCGCAGCTCTTGGGGTGGCTTTCGGTACTATTGGGCCCATTATTTATGTTCGTTCCCAACAGGGAAAAAGGTTGTCAAAGTTTAATAATCAGCTTCCGGATATGCTTAACTTAATGGTAAATGGCCTGCGGGCTGGTTATTCCACCATGCAGGCATTGGAAGCCGTAAGCAAGGAAATGCCGGCGCCTATTTGCGATGAATTCCGTCGTGTGGTGCAAGAAATGCAGTTGGGCATTTCAATGGACAAGGCTCTGGATAATCTTATTCGTCGTATCCCCAGCGAAGATTTGGATTTTGTGATTACCGCTATCAATGTTCAGCGTGAGGTGGGTGGTCCTCTGGCGGAAATCCTGGATACCATTGCCTTCACTATTCGTGAGCGAATCCGGATCAAAGGCGAGATTCGGGTAATGACATCCCAGGTGGTTATGTCTGGGCGTATTCTTTCTGGTGTGCCGTTTTTTGTGTTTGTTCTGCTTTGGTTTATCAATAATAAGTATATGGGTGAGTTTTTCAATAATCTCGTCTGTGGTGGTACTGCCCTGGCGGTTGGTTTGGTTATGATTGCAATAGGGTATGCGATTATGATGAAAATCGCAGACATCGAGGTGTAATATGGATTGGTCCGTTATTGTTCTTATCGTTGTAGTTGTCATTCTGGGTATTGCGGCTGCTTTGATCTTTGTGGGCCAGCGTATGCCAAGCCATGACGTAGACCCATTTTCTGATCGTCTGAATGAGTTTTCTCAAAGCGGCGAAGCAGTTTCACTCGATGAAATCGAGCTGTCCCAGCCTTTTGTCGACCGCGTCATTTACCCGTTTTTGCGCCGTTTTGGTGAGATGGCGGCCAAAAACACACCCCAAAATGTGTTGCAAGAAACGAATCGCAAACTTGAGTTGAGTGGCAAGGCTGGCTGGGTGGATGCCCCCATGTTTTTGGCCTCGCGCTTTGTTGTCGCAGCGGTTTTGGGGATAACTACTTTTGCGGTGTGCACTTTTAGTATTCTTGCGCAGCCCATTCCGCGCGCCATGCTTTATTCAATTGTTGGTATTACCATTGGGTTTTTCTTTCCCCAACTTTGGTTGGATGAACAGATTAAGAAGCGCCAGCTTGAAATTCGCAAAGCTATGCCTGACGCTCTTGATCTTTTAACGATCTGTGTTGAAGCCGGGTTGGGCTTTGATGCGGCAATGTCGAATGTAGCCCAAAAATGGGAGAATGAGCTGTCGCTGGCATTTGCCCGTGTTATTCGTGAGGTTCAGCTGGGCAAAGTGCGTCGAGATGCCCTGAAGAGTATGGCAGAGCGAATTGATTTGGCTGAGATGTCCAGTTTTGTTGCGGCGATTATTCAAAGCGAGCAATTGGGTGTAAGTATGGCGAAGGTTTTGCGTATCCAGGCAGAACAAATGCGTATGCGCCGCCGCCAATATGCTGAAGAACTTGCTCATCAAGCGCCCGTAAAAATGCTCCTGCCGATGATTGGTTTTATTTTCCCATCCATTTTTATCGTACTGATGACTCCGGCTATTCTCCAAATCA
>CAIMZS010000349.1 GCA_903846015.1 uncultured Anaerolineae bacterium
CGCTCTTGCTCTAATCTGCGTAATCATCGAAATCTGCGAAAATCTGTGGTTCAGACAAAGGGCCGGTTCAGACAAGGGCCGTTTTAAACTACTTCCTGACAGAATTTTGGAAAGCGCGCAGTTTTTCTTCGGTGCTCGTTTCGAAGCTGCAACCAAAAGCCATGATGTAACCGGGAGCATCCTGAAACAGCTCAACCAGGTTGGCGCAATAAGCACGCACTTCATCGACTGTGCCGGTGCTCATCATGGAGGCAGGCACGTTTCCGGCGATGGTGAATTTATCGCTCAAAACTTCCTTCACTCGTCGCATATCGGTTCTGTCGAAATGGCATACCAGCGACTTGTCGGGCATCTGGGCCAGGTTTTCCAGCCGGAAGTTGTACGAACCCTCAATAAACAACTGGCAGATGATGCCTTCTTCGTATAGGGCCAGCATGACCTGTTTCCATGTCGGCCAGTAGAACTTCTCAAACTGTGCCTGTGACATGAAGCTATCCGCGCCTTTGTGCAGCACATACATTGCCGCAGGAGCATTGCCGCGGTCGCTCGCATTCACAATCGCATTGATCAGCACGGGCACATAAGCCTCGGTCGCAGCCAGCAAATCAGCCGGGTGGCGATACATATCCATCAGGATGCCCTTGGTGCCGCGCAGCGTGTCGCCAAGATAGTCAAACGGCGTCTTGACAATATTCATGCCCATTCCTGGGAAGCCTGCCCCAGCGATCATGCCACCGGTTTGGCCTACAATTGCCAGCAATTTCATCAGCTCGTCGCCGGCTTCCATCATCGTGCGCAGCATCGCCTGGAAAGGCGGCAGTCCAAATGGCACCATCATGTCGATGATGTCCACATTTTCTGAAACACGTGGGAATTCCGCCAACATCGCCAGTGGTGCCAGTGTCGGCATAACTCGCGGAAGATATTTTTTCAACCAGAAATTTGTTGGGTCGGCGGCGAATTCCCTATATTCACTCGCCAGCATGTATTCGCCTTCCACAGCCTGGATCACCATATGATCGGGCAGTTTTTGACCGCCCCAGATGTAGGTGTTGTAACCCAGCATGTCCATTACCTTGCCTGGGTACGGCAGCATCCCAACTGCAGTATCAGGCTGAAATTCCTGGTGGAATTCCAGCAAAGGTCCGCGCAATTTCTCATGATTGTAGATCATGTCTTTGCCCGTGATGCCTTTGAGGCGCAGTATCGCCTCTCCGCCAAAGCCGATGTCAGTAATAATACGATCGGGATGTTCCAGATCGTAGGCCTTGCGCAGGCGTGTGATGCGTTCTTTGTAATTTGCTTCGGCTTCCGGGCTGTCGAACTGTACAGGGTTATTCTGCCATGAATCGAGCCGCGCTTTTCGTCTTTCGAGTGGGGACAACTTGTTCCAATTATCGGGTCTGATAAACATGATGGTCTCTCCTACGGTAGTGCCGGATTTAGCACGGCTGCCCAGCTTTTGGCGATAGCGACGGCAGCCATGGCATCTTTGCCATAGGCATCCGCGCCGGTGTACTGGCGGATTTGCTCGTCGATTTGTCCGCCGCCGATCATCACCTTGACATCAGTCAATCCGGCATCTTTCAGCGCCTGAACGGTGAATTTCATC
>CAIMZS010000350.1 GCA_903846015.1 uncultured Anaerolineae bacterium
CTGCTCCAGAAACTGAAACCATTGTTGATCGGGTAAGAGGAAAGGGATTTCAAGATTACCAGCGGTTGATGCTTGAATGCTTTAATGCCTATTATCATGCTCTAAAACCAGGCAGGTGGATTACGGTTGAATTTCATAATTCAAAAAATAGCGTGTGGATAGCCATCCAGCAAGCTTTGCAGCAAGCTGGCTTTGTGATTGCCGATGTCCGCACATTGAACAAAGAACAGGGTTCATTTCAACAAGTCAATAGTGCCAGCGCCGTTAAGCAGGATTTGATTATTTCAGCCTATAAGGCTAATGGCGGTCTGGAACAGCGTTTTACGCTCGAAGCAGGCACCGAGGTAGGCGCCTGGGATTTTGTGCGCACCCACCTGGGACAACTTCCTATCTTCGTCAGCCGTGGCACACAGGTACAGTACGTGGCCGAACGCCAAAGCTATCTGCTTTACGACCGTATGGTGGCTTTCCATGTCCAGCGTGGCAAAACAGTTCCGCTCTCGGCAGGTGAATTCTATGTTGGTCTGGCGCAGCGTTTTGCCGAGCGCGATAGCATGTACTTCCTGCCCGAACAGGTGGTGGAATACGATAAAAAACGCCTGTTGGCGCGCGAAGTCCAGCAAATCCCACTGATCGTGGTCGACGAGGCCGATGCCATTCAATGGCTGCGGCAGACGCTTTCCAGCAAACCGCAAACCTATTCCGATCTGTACACCCAATTTGTAAACCAACTGCAAACCATCAACAAGCACGAAAAACTGCCCGAACTCTCGCAAATACTGGATCAGAACTTCCTTCGATATGATGGTCTGGACGATGTGCCCAGTCAGATTCACGCTTACCTTTCAACCAACTTTAAAGAATTGCGTAATCTGGCTAAAAATCACCCATCTTTGCGCCAAAAAGCCAAAGATCGCTGGTATGTACCAGACCCGAACAATTCCGCCCAATTGGAAAAAATTCGTGAGACAGCCCTGCTCAAAGAATTTGAAGAATACCGCAACTTCAGCGGTCGCGAACTCAAACAGTTCCGTCTTGAAGCTGTGCGAGTGGGCTTCCGCAGAGCCTGGCAGGACAAAGACTACCCAACCATCATCCAGGTCTCACAAAAAATCCCTGAAGATGTTCTACAGGAAGATCCCAAGCTGATGATGTGGTACGACCAGGCATTGACGAGAAGTGAGGGGGCGTAGTTGCAACCCGGTGACTGGGTGTACAGCCAGACGCTTGACCAGCCATGCCAATTGGTCAGCGTACAGCAATTGTGGGGAGTGGAGCAAGCCGTAGTCTGGCTGCCGGCCCGCAACAATCTGCTGCGTCTGCCACTCAGTGACCTGTCTTCATCCAGCCAATCCAAACCCTGGAGCGCGTCGGCCATCACCTGGCGCGCCACGGCTGTGCGCCTGAGTGATGCCCTGGCGCAGGAAAACCTGCTGGCTCCTTTGGGCGCCGGGCTGATTCCCTTGCCACACCAGCTGCGCGCCTTGCAAAAAGCGCTGGCCGGAAGCCGGGTGCGCTACCTGCTGGCCGATGAAGTCGGCCTGGGGAAAACCATCGAAGCCGGGTTGATTCTGCGCGAACTAAAGCTGCGCGGACGAGCGCGGCGCATTTTGGTGGTGGCCCCCAAAGGCATCGCCCCACAGTGGGTGACAGAAATGCGCACCCGTTTCAACGAGACATTTCGGTTACTGCTTCCGGGGGAATTTCAGGGACTGATCCAACAAGATGAGACATTCAACCTGTTTCGACTCTACGATCAGGTGGTCGTGCCAATGGATTCGGTCAAGCCACTCGAAAAACGGCGCGGCTGGAGCCAGGAACAGGTGCAGGCCTACAACCGCCAACGCTTCGAAGGTTTGATCAGCGCCGGCTGGGATTTGATCATTGTGGACGAAGCCCACCGCCTGGGTGGCAGCACAGACCAGGTGGCGCGCTATCGCCTCGGACAGGGTCTGGCCGGCGCTGCGCCCTATTTTCTGATGCTTTCTGCCACCCCGCACCAGGGTAAACGCGAGACATTTCAGCGCCTGGTTGCGCTGCTGGACGAAGAAAGCTTCCCCGATGCGGAAAGTGTCAAACGCGAACGAGTCCAACCTTTCGTCATCCGCACCGAAAAACGCCAGGCGATTGACGCCGGTGGCCAGCCCCTGTTCAAGCCACGTTATACCCGGCGAATCCCTGTTACCTGGCAACCTGCGCACCAAGCCCAGCGCCGGCTGTACGAGGCGGTAAGCGAATATGTGCGCCAAGGCTACAACCAGGCCAGCCGCGAAAAACGCAATTACATCGGTTTCTTGATGACTCTTGTCCAGCGCCTGGTGACTTCCTCCACCCGCGCCATCCGGGTTACACTCGAACGGCGCCTGGAAGTGCTGCGCCAGCCCGATGACCAGCTTAACTTCTTTGCCTTACTCGAAGATGATGAGTGGAATGAGCTGGACGGACAGGAACAGGTCGATACCCTGGTACGGGCTCGCATGGCCGGGCTAAAGAACGAAATGGCCGAGGTGGAGCTGCTGCTGGAAACCGCGCGACGCACTGAAGCCCAGGGCGCCGATGCCAAAGCGGAGGCCCTGCTGGATTGGATTTATCGCCTGCAGCAGGAAGAATCCGACCCGGACTTGAAAGTGTTGATCTTCACCGAATTTGTGCCCACCCAGGAAATGCTGGCCGGGTTCCTGCAGCAGCGTGGTTTCTCGGTTGCCTGCTTGAATGGGTCAATGGATACGGGAGAACGCGATCGCGCCCAAACAGAATTTTCCAAATCGGTGCGTGTGCTTGTTTCCACCGATGCAGGGGGCGAGGGACTGAACCTGCAATTCTGTCACGTAGTTGTCAATTACGATATCCCCTGGAATCCGATGCGCATGGAACAGCGTATTGGGCGCGTGGATCGCATTGGCCAATCCCACCCGGTACGCGCCATGAACTTTATTTTGCAAGACACCGTGGAATTTCGTGTTCTTGAAGTCCTGGAAGAAAAACTACGCATCATCCTGGCCGAATTTGGTGTGGACAAAGCCGCAGATGTGCTCGATTCTGCCGAAGCCGAAGAACTCTTTGACGACTTGTATCGCGCTGCCCTACTCAACCCGCAAGAATTGGAACAAAAAGCGCAGGAAGTTGCCCTGCAAGTGCAGGACCAGGCACGCGCCGACAGCTTGAGCAGCAGCCTGCTCGGCTCACAGGGCGTGCTGGATGCCGGCCTGGCCCGCCAGGCTCAGCAGAACCCGCTGCCCTATTGGGTGGAACGTATGACCATCGCTTATTTGCAATCGGAAGGCGGGCAGGCTGATTCCCAACAAAACACCTGGCAACTGACCTGGCCGGATGGCACGCAAATGTCGGATGTTGTTTTTAACGGTTCCGACTCCCAACAAAATCCATCCGCCCAGCACCTGACGCTTCAAGACGAACGCCTGCGTAAATTATTGGATGAACAGCCTGCGCTCATCCCCGGTCAGCCTCTGCCACGAGTGATGGTCCCGGATATGCCAGCCAGTTTGTGCGGCGTCTGGTCGCTTTGGCGCGTCCGCCTTTCAGGTTCCGAGTTAAACAGCGAAACTCGCTCGCTTCGTTCGCAACAAACCCTGGCATTATTCCAAAACGAAAATGGGCGTGTTTTTCTCCCTACCGGTCGCGCCATTTGGGAAAAGCTTCTGGAAAAAGATGCGCAAATCCTGGGTTGGGTAGATGGCCCCAAGGCCCTGTCCGCGTACGAACAATCTCGGATGGCCGCGGAAACCCAGGGTAAGGTTATTTATGAGCAGTTGTTATCCCGGGTCCAGGCAACATCAGAACAGGAACGCCAGAAAGCCGAAAATGCCTTTGCCTCCAGGCGAAAAACGATTGCACGTGTTGGCCTGCCGGCCGTACGCCAGCACCGCTTAAACCAGCTTGAACAGGAACACAGGCAATGGCAGCAAACCTTTAAGCAGTGCCGGGTGCCCATGCCTGAATTGGACGCGTTTCTAATCCTGGTACTGAGTGGGGGCGATCACTGATGAACTGGCGCGATACGCTTTTACAGGCTTTTGAGCCGCAAGTTGCCCGCTTTACCATTGTTTCAGACCCGGATGGTTTGCTCCTGGAAGAAACGCTTGGGCAGGCCATCCGCGCGCGCGGTTTCGATCTGCAAGTCTACGAAAACTCGATTCAATTCCGCTACCTGTATGAAACCATCTATCGTCCTCGTTGGGGGGCAAACGAACCGCTTGAACTGGTTCTGGTTGTTCAAGATGATGAACACGTTGTGGATAAACTTCCATACGACTGGCTGGCGCAAGCACGCAGATTGCATTTCAGCCTATCAGAATTATTCCCCAACCTGAAC
>CAIMZS010000351.1 GCA_903846015.1 uncultured Anaerolineae bacterium
GCGAACCCAGAATCAAAATACTCACTGAACGAAAGTATTCGGTTGGCATTCCTGACTTCATTACACCTGCTGCCCTCGCACCAGCGGGCTGTGTTGATCTTGCGCGACGTTCTGGATTGGCAGGCGAACGAAGTTGCAGATGCGCTGGGTCAGACTGTCTATTCAGTTAAGAGTGCTCTGCACCGGGCCCGCACCACCCTTGCGAAGCATCGTGAAACTCTACATCATGAGAGCTTGAATGTACGTGTCACTGATGAGCAAATGCGCGAACAACTTGATCGTTACGTGAAGGCCTGGGAAACCGCCGATGTGGATGGATTGGTGACGTTGTTGCGGGATGATTGTATATTTAGCATGCCACCCATCCCCAGCTGGTATCGCGGGCCGGGGAACATTGGCGCGCTGGTGCGGAAAACCATCTTTCGTGGTGACGCAAGCGGGCGCTGGCGCTTGTTGCCCGCGCGCGCAAATGGCCAGGCAGGTTTTGGTTTGTACCAGATAAATGAAGAAACGGGGGTTTATGTTGGCTACGGCATACAGGTAGTCAGCTTTATTGGTGAACAAATCGTGGACATTACAACCTTTAGGACCCCGGAGTTGATTGCCTTATTCGGTTTACCTGCCGCACTTTGAGGTTTCGACAGTGTCAATAGTCGCACGTATGTTTACCAGTCGAGATCTGTGCTGCTGGGCGGGGAAGAGCTAATCGGAAAGGGGCCGTGAAGCATCTTTCTTTCGCTTGTGCTGGCAAACAACGCCTGCAATAAATAGAACTTATGTTCTGTTTATTGCAGGCGTTGCACTATCGATAGGTGTTACCAACCATGTTATGCATTGTGCGCCGCTGCTCATGCCCTGTATTTTCAGGTTTGGCTGCACGCCAGTTTCATCTGCCGCTTTGACAATGAAATACTGTCCTATCGCTACAAAGCCAGCAGCACATGCAGGACAATATCCGCTGAAAAATGCGAGATCATCGCAGCCTCCAGCCCGCGCTTCCAATAGAGATAGCCAAACATCACTCCACCCAGGCCGTTCAACACCACCGCCCGCGCCACGACCAGCGGCGTCAACGGCACCATTGTCGCGGTCGCTGGCAAATGAGCCAGCCCAAACAATACCGCCGCCAGAATATTGGTTACCCAGAAAACCTTCCCCGTCGGGTGCCCGGCGCTGTCCTTGCTGAGAAACTTCCCCAGCCATGCCAGCAGAGTCATCAGGAACAGCCGCAGCAGCACCTCTTCGTCGATGCCACCATAAAATGAAGCCAGCAGGCCCTTCCAGGCCGCCGGCTGTGCGCCCCGCAAGTTGAGCGCCGCAGCCTTTGCGCCCAGTTCAGCTCTTAGTGCCGGGCTGAAGATAGTTGCATCCAATCCAATGATCAGGATCGACACGAGCACGCCCGTCAGGATGCTGATGGGCAGTATTGCCCTCAACTTGTCCCCAACCGCTTCCCCTCTCAGCTTTGCTTCCAGGATCGGCAGTCCCAGCCCAATATTCCCCGCCAGGAACAGTCCGCTGCCGATCGCGATCGCCAGCAGGATCGTGCTTTGCACCAGCGACGAAGCTGCCACCACCCATATTGGCACTGGCAGCTTTTCCAGTACAGCCTTCTCCAATTCGAGCGTGTACGGAAGGGCTGCCAGCGCGGCTGTCAGGCTGCCTGTCATCAGGATGGCGAATATTTTAAAGTTGAAAGGTTTTGTCGCTTTCATGTCTTCATCCTAAGGCATCGAGCGCCGGCGCCGCGTCCTTTCGGTCACCGGACGCTTGGCAATCACGTTGATCTTGTTGGCGTTTTCGATGATGTGCGTCGAGACCACTTCCCAGCCGTCCAGACCCCATTCATTCAAAATGGTTTCCAGTTCGCCCGCCTTCACGCCAGTCCACAGCGAGCCGACCGTCTGCACGCGATACTCCCATGCTTGATATTCGTCAGTCATTTTTTATCCACAATCCCTGTCAAAACCGAGAGACATTTTCAGCCTGGACGGCTGCGTAGTCAGTTTTTGTTTCACGTGAAACATCTCAGGCTTTTAATTCGCGCTGATACACATAGTAAGAGTATCCCACCGTAAATAACGATGAGCCCATCACCGGTACCATAATGAACCAGATCGCCTGGCCGGGGAAGAATGCGCCCAGCAGCGCCAGTACGCCCGAAGCGATGAACAGCTTGCCGCCTACGCGGTGAGTCTGGTCCCACACGCTGTCGCTGGAAAGCGTCCACGGGGTGCGGATTCCTATAAAGTAATTGCGTTTTGCTTTTGAGATCATCAGTCCCATAAAGACGAACAACAATCCCATTGCGGGCAGCAGCGCGGCGCTTAATCGGAAATTGGTCGCGCCCATGTTCCATGCCAGTGTCAGTACGTGCACATATAGCATAAAGACCGTGATCAGGACGATGATGCCGTTAAAGTATTCGCGAAACTGCGCGATGTTGGCCTTGAGTGGGTCGATCAACGGGATCAACATGAACAGTGCCAGCATCCCGGCCGTCATAAGCGGCACCATGAAGAGTCCCCAAAACTTGGGCATATATCCATTGACCTGGTCATCTGTTCCCCAATGCGATGCCATCGCATCTGGCATCGAGTTCCATAATATCACCCCAGCCAGAAATGAAGCCAGTACCAGGGTCACTACAATCACGAGCGTTGTTTTTTGAGACATTCTTACTCCTTGTATGTTTCACGTGAAACTATTTACTTTCCTTCGGCATGTTGTTTTGCGCCAGCGACACCATCCCGCTCATTCCGCCCAGGTTCATCGTGTCCACCGCCGAACTCGGCACGATCACCAGGGCGCCTTTTTCCTTCAATCCTTCAAACAGCATGTTCATCGCCCGCAGGTGCAGAGCTGTCGGGTTGTTGACATACGACTCGGATGCCCTTGCAAAGGAATGTGCGATCTGCTCTTCTGATTCGCCCAGGATGATGCGTGAC
Organism: uncultured Anaerolineae bacterium; assembly: GCA_903846015.1. Classification (GTDB taxonomy): domain Bacteria; phylum Chloroflexota; class Anaerolineae; order Anaerolineales; family Villigracilaceae; genus UBA5195. The sequence continues at coordinate 2,949 of CAIMZS010000351.1, forward strand.
TGCCTTTCGCGCTCGGCCTGCGCCTGTCGAGACATGGCGTCCTCCAGGTCTTGTGGAATGACGATATCGCGAATCTCCACGGATTGCACTGTCACGCCCCACGGCGTCGTTCGCTCATCGATAATGCGCTGCAGTTCTTCATCAATTGCGCTGCGTCCGATCAGGATGTCTGCCAGCATCATGCGTCCGATAATGTCGCGCAGCGCCGTCTGTGCCGCCCAGGCAATTGCCGAGCGGTAATCCTCTACTTCCAGGGCTGCCTTTTCCGCATCCCACACCACCCAGAACAGCACCGCATCCACATCCACTGGAACGGTGTCCTTGGTCAGTGTCTTTTCTGCCGCGAAAGGAGTCACCATCACGCGGTGATCGACCCACGATGGGATCCCGTCAATTAGCGGCACGATCCAGAACAGCCCCGGCCCGCGCAGCCCAATGAACTTTCCCAGCCGCAGTATCACCGCTTTTTCCCACTGTGAGGCTACCTTCAGCGCGAACATGAAGATTGTACCAATCAGGATCATTACCAACACATACGCGCTAATCCAGCCGTCTGCGGCCTTGCCATCCATCAGCAGGGCGCCCAGCACAGCCGCTGCCATGAATACTGCAAAGATCATCCCGGCAATGGGCGGGATATGCTGATCAGTTTTCAACTTGCCTTCAGAAAGTTTTATAGACATGGTTTTTTCCTTTTTGGGTTAATAAAACTCAGATGGGTTTGAAAGTGGCTTGCTTGCTTGACCGTTGATGTGCTCAACCGCCTGTTCGAATGTAAATCCCAATCTCCTCGATTGGTCCAGGTAGCGCCGCGCCAGCGCAGTCAGCGCTTCTTGCCTCAGGCGTTCCGCGTTTTCTGGATGCGGCATTTCCAGAATATAGGTTCCGCGTCCCTGTTGGGTCGAGATGATCCCGGCCTCATCCAGCAGCCGGTACGAACGTGAGACGGTGTTAAAGTTGATGCGCAAATTGGATGCCAGCCCGCGCACTGTCGGCAGCTGCTCCCCAGGTTTCAATCCGCCGTTGACCACCTGTTGGCGCACCTGCTCCACGATCTGCAGGTAGATGGGAATGTCCGAACGTAAATCCAGCGATATGTTCATGTGCGTCTCTTAAAATTGTATGATTGTACAATTGTATCATTGTAATAATTGTATATCAAATCACAAAAGAGTCAATACCCTTCTGCCTATTCTCATTACTGAAGTGCGTTTGCTTCAGGAAATGAGCCCGTGAGGGTGACATCCAGCTGCCGTCTTTCCTGCGCGCTTACGTTGCTCTAACACGCCATCTGTCGCGGGCATGGTAAAATCCTATTGTTAATTTTGACACCAAGGAGAAAGATATGGAAACAACCACCGGTACGTTTGCCGTTAAAAAAGGTCTCGCCCAGATGTTAAAAGGCGGCGTGATCATGGATGTGGTCACCGCCGAGCAGGCCAAAATCGCTGAAGATGCCGGCGCCTGCGCAGTCATGGCGCTCGAACGCGTCCCCGCTGATATCCGCGCCCAGGGCGGTGTTGCCCGCATGAGCGACCCTGAATTGATTATCAAGATCAAAGAATCAGTCTCCATTCCGGTCATGGCTAAATGCCGTATTGGTCACTTTGTCGAAGCCCAGATACTCGAAGCCCTCAAGATCGACTACATCGACGAATCCGAAGTCCTGACCCCCGCGGATGAAGAGCATCACATCCTTAAGCATAATTTCACCGTTCCGTTCGTGTGCGGCTGCCGCAACCTGGGTGAAGCCCTGCGCCGCATCGGCGAAGGCGCTGCCATGATGCGCACCAAGGGTGAAGCTGGCACCGGCGATGTCGTCGAGGCTGTCCGCCACGCTCGCACGGTCCTCGGTGAGATCCGCCGCCTTCAGAACATGCCCGAAGAAGAACTGATGGCCTTTGCCAAGAGCATTGGTGCTCCCTACGAACTCGTCAAAGAAACCCGCGACCTCGGTCGTATGCCCGTCGTCAACTTTGCCGCTGGCGGCATTGCCACCCCTGCCGATGCCGCCCTGATGATGCAGCTCGGCGTCGATGGCGTCTTTGTCGGCTCCGGCATCTTCAAGAGCGGCGACCCAGCCAAACGCGCCGCCGCCATCGTCAAGGCCACCACTCATTACAGAGACGCTGGCATCCTGGCTGAAGTCAGCAAAAACCTGGGCGAGCCGATGGTTGGCCGCAACATTTCGCAGATGCCCGAAGGCGAGAAGATCGCCGGGCGTGGCTGGTAGACCGGTTTCATGAAAATTGGCGTCCTTGCACTCCAGGGCGATTTTGCCGAACACATCGTCATGCTGCGCCGTTTGGGCGTGCAGACCGCCGAAGTGCGTCTGCCCGCCCACCTGGACGGCCTTGATGGCCTGATTATGCCTGGTGGCGAATCCACCACGATTGGCAAGCTTGCGGTTGCCTACGGCCTGATGGATCCCCTGCGCGAATTTGGCAAGAACCGCGGAGTCTGGGGCACCTGCGCTGGGGCTATCTTCCTTTCTACGGATGCACACCGCGAACAACCCCTGCTCGCGATGATGGATATCACCGTTGTGCGCAATGCCTTCGGTGCCCAGGTTGATTCCTTCGAGGCCGATCTCGAGATTGATGCCCTCCAGCAAGCCACCGGCACCACCCAGCCCTATCACGCCGTCTTCATTCGTGCCCCTATCATCGCCACCGTCAACGGCAGAGCCCGCGTGCTGAGCAGCCTTCCGGATGGACGCATCGTTGCTGCCCAGGAAGGCCGCCTGCTCGCCACCTCATTCCACCCTGAATTGACCAACGACATGCGCTTCCACCAGTATTTCATTTCCCTATGTAATCAGGATTAAATAACCATCCAATCCAGGTTACTGCGCAGGGAAGCGCCATAAAAACAGCTTATTCGCAGTGGAATCAAAATTAAAAAATTAATCCGCGAAAACCTGCGCCATCTGCGTTCCGTTGAATTTAAAATAAGAGTCTGTATTTACCCATAGAATAACCATGCCCCCGCGCGCCCTTGATCTGCTCGACCTACCCATCATCTACCGCTATCGTACAGAAGCCGTCAGCCTGGATTCGACCCGCCTGCTCACCCGCGGCAACCCGCTCAGTGCCGGGGGCTTCATGGCCTATTTCAACCCTGCCCGCCACCTCTACACCGCGGTCAACCAGGATAACGGCACCACCCTGCTCGGCGGCGTCATTCAGACCAACGGCGACGCCTTTGCCCGCCTGGTTTACATTGCTCCCTCGGCCCAACTCACCCACCCGGGGCTGCCCACGCTCATCGAGCACCTCAGCGCAGAAGCCGGCAAATGGGGCGCCTTTCATGTACTGGCCGAAATCGACGAAACCAGTGACGTCTTCCCCGCTCTGCGTGCCGCTGGATTCTCCGTCTACGCCTGGCAGCGCATTTGGGATGTCAGCCACATTCCAACCCAGGAAAGCCCCTCCGCCTGGCAGAATGTGCAGCCGATTAACCTGCCCGGCATCCAGGCGCTCTACCATCAGATCGTCCCGCCTCTGCTGCAACCCATTGAACCATCTCCCAAACGCGCCATCGGCATGGTCTGTTCGGATGGCGCCCGCTGCTACGTCAATGTTACCTACGGTATCCGCGGTATTGTGGTGATGCCCCTCATTCACCCTGAAGCCACCGATGTGGCCCTCAAGCTCAACAACCTGCTCAACCATCTACCGGACCGGCATGGACGCCCCGTCTATCTATGTGTGCGCTCCTACCAGGCCTGGCTGGAACCCGCCCTGGAAGACCTGGGCGCCAGTGCCGCCTCGCGCCAGGCCGTTATGGTCAAACACCTGGCCCGAATGATCAAGGAAGAACAACTCGTCCGTGCCCCCCAGGCCGCCAACGTTAGCGTCCAACCATCCCACGTCAGCCAAATCAACGAAAAAGAGTAGCGTTAAGCGGTGCTCTTTTTTTTGCGTTATGCCGCTCCCATCCACCACATCCTGCCTTCGCGCCAAAAGGGATCTTTCTCCTCATCAACCGTCATTGCCTGGCAATCCCCGCCTCGTCTGCGCGAATAATTTCTCGTTGCCGAATGTCAATAGTCGGGCTGTGTTTACCATCATTCCCATCCTGTATATCTTGTCCTCTCGCCCTTGATCTTCTTCACGAGACAGGCCGAGGGTGAAGCGATCGTCAGGGTACTCTAACCCATTAAAATGTTGTACACTATACACAAAATCACTAACCCGCACCTTGACAACAATAAAAAACAATCATCAATCCAACATCATCTCAGGCCACCCATCTGATCCACCTGCCCACCGAAACGATTAACAGCAAGGTTTTCCCCAAAAAAGTGTGACTCAGTGTGACTCAGTGTGACCGCCCGCCCGGAAATCGCATCGTTTCGGAGTTTGTGTCATAATTTGTTCATCCGGTTTTCACGTCAGACTCTGCACATGTCACTTCAAAAGAGAGCATACCACCATGAGCGCAAACGCCCTAATCTCATCCAATCGGCCAAATAATCATCCCCCGCTCAAACGGTTGAACGGCATCCCTACCTTCTCACTCCAGCGCCGTCCGCGTTCCGATAAGAAAAATATCAAAGCGCTTGGGCAGCTGCCATGAATCGAAAAATCGCAGTGACAGAGAGTCAGCGCCTTATCGAACAGGCCCTCTCAGACGAATTTCTACGCGGTGAAACCCGCCGCACCCTCGCCCTGGCATTCTTTTTTGCGGCCTCCATTCCCCTCACCCTGCTGCATTACTGGCTCTATCGTGAACAGGATTTTCTCCATAGCGCCCAGTTCGCCTATGTCTTCGTGGCCCTTGTCGGGCTGATCACTGAACTCATCAGTTGGTTTGCCCTACGTCGTTCTGAAAGGCTGAACCGCCCGGCTTGGCGTCTTGGTCGCTACCTCAACTCGCTGGTTGAAATGAGCCTACCCACACTGGCCCTGCTGCTCTCCGCCCGCTCCATCGCCCCCGAGCGTGTTCTGGGCGCCCCCGCTTCGCAAATCTACGTATTGTTAATCTTGATCGGTATCTCGCAGTTGAGCTTTCGCATCTGCGTTTTCAGGGGTCTAATTGCCACAGTCGAATACCTGCTCTTTGTCGGCTACTTCGCCAACTTGGTCGGGAGAATTCCCATCCAGGCTGCCCTGGCGATGGGCGAACCCCTGGCCGACAGCATGGTCTATTTCGCATCTGGCTTTGCTGCCGGCATCGTTGCCTTGCTGATCCGGAGGCGCTTTATCGATTCTGCCAGTCGCATTGCGGAAAGTCACCAGGAACTGCTCGAATCTTACGACACCACTATCGAAGGCTGGTCCCACGCCCTCGACCTGCGCGACAAGGAGACCGAGGGGCACTGCCTGCGGGTCACAGACATGACTCTGCTGCTCGCCAAAAAGATGGGCATCGACAGCGAGCAGCAGGCCCACATGCGCCGCGGCGCCTTGCTGCATGACATCGGGAAAATCGGCATCCCCGATGCGATTTTGCATAAAGCAGATAAACTTACCGCGGAAGAATGGCAGGTTATGAGCCAGCACCCCGCCATTGCTTGCGAACTGCTCTCACCGATTGCCTACCTGCGCCCCGCTCTGGATATCCCCTATTGCCACCATGAAAAATGGGATGGCAGCGGCTACCCACGCGGGCTTAAGGGTCTGGATATCCCCCTCAGTGCGCGTTTCTTTGCCATTGTGGATGTCTGGGATGCGCTTCGCACCGACCGACCCTATCACCAGGGTTGGCCCGAAGAAAAAGTGCTCGACTACATCCGCGCGCAATCCGGCACCCATTTTGACCCGCAGGCTGTCGACTTGTTTTTTCGCGTCTTGAGTGAAATCCCCTCGCAACCGAGACAATCAGGGCCAGTAATTGGCTTGTTGAATAAGTAAAAGTCGGATTTATCCGATAATGCTCCTGGCCGAGGGGCTTCAGCCCCTGGCGAAAAAACATTGCGCTTTCGAGTAAATCCAAGGAAACCATGTCAACCTGTCCTGAATGTGGCGCACACATCACCGCCGAAACAAGCTGTGAAACTAGCTTTCATGAATGTCTTGCCAGGGAATATAACGACCCCGCTTTTGGCTCGGTTCATCACCTGACTGTTGCCGCCTTTATGCTCCAGCACTCCAGCCAATTATCACGCGATGGCTGGCTGGCAATGCGCCAGTTGTTGCGGGAATTCCTGGTTGAGCACAAGCACCCGTCCGCCATCAGAAAACAAAACAAAGACCTGGTTGACAGCGGCCGGCGCAAATGGAAGATCACCTCACAGGATGGCTTGCCAAAGATTGACAGGACAACCTGGACCCGCACCATTCTGGATGTACGTTTGGACACATCCGGCGCGTATTGCGCCAGCGCTTCAGGATGCCGCGGAGCTTGACCCCATCTCTCACGCAGCTGTGCCCGCGCCCCCGCACATAAAAAAATAATTCTGTTTTTGGGGTATATTAGTAGTATTTTGGGGTATATTGGGGTATATATGATCACCAGGAGAAAACCATGTCACGAAACTATACCAACCGCCGCTACCTCGACGCGCTGGAAAAAAAAGTGCTCGTCTTTGACGGCGCAATGGGCACCAGCCTGCAAAACCTGCACCTGACCGCCGAACACTTCGGCGGCGAAAAACTCAACGGCTGCAACGACTACCTGGTCATCGCCTATCCCCAGGCTGTCGAGACCGTCCACCGCTCCTTCCTCGAAGTCGGCGTGGATGTGTTGGAGACCGATACCTTCCGCTCCAACCGTCTTACCCTGGGCGAGTACGGCCTGGGTCTTCGCACCGTCGAGATCAATACGGTCGCTGCCGCGCTGGCCCGCCGCCTGGCTGACGAATATACTGCTCGCACCGGTCAACCCCGTTTCGTGGCCGGTTCCATCGGCCCATCCGGCAAACTGCCATCCGCCGATGACCCCGAACTATCCAATACCGGCTTCGACGAGCTGTCTGACATCTTCCGCGAACAGGCTCTCGGCCTGCTGCTCGGCGGCGCGGACGTGCTGCTGATCGAGACCTCCCAGGACATCCTGGAGGTCAAAGCCGCCATCACCGGGCTGCAAAAAGCCTTCGATGAAACCGGCATCCATATCCCCATCCAGGCCCAGATCACGCTCGATACCACCGGGCGTATGCTGTTGGGCACCGACATCGTCGCCGCTCTGACCATCCTGGAAGGCATGCCCATCGATGTCATCGGGCTGAACTGCTCCACCGGCCCTGAACACATGCGTGAGCCTATTCGCATCCTCGGTGAACAATCCACCCTGCCAGTCTCGTGCATCCCCAACGCCGGACTGCCGCTTAATGTCGACGGCCAGGCTGTTTACCCGCTCGAGCCTGAACCATTTTCTGCTGCCATGCTCGAATTTGTCGAGAAGAACAATGTCTCGGTCGTGGGTGGCTGCTGTGGCACAACCCCCGCTCACTTGAAATTGCTGGTGGAAAAACTGGATGCCTTGCGGCGCGCCAACCCCGCCCACACTGCGCAAACCCGCCAGGCCACCCCGCGCCTGTCCTCGTCCATCTCGGCCATCACCATGCGCCAGGATCCCCCGCCGCTGCTGATTGGCGAACGCTGCAACGCCCAGGGCAGCAAGAAGTTCAAGCGCCTGCTGCTCGCTGATGACTACGACTCCATTCTGGAGGTCGCTCGCGAACAGGTCAACTTCGGTGCCCACGCCCTGGATATCTCCTGCGCCGTCACCGAGCGCCCGGACGAGATCGAGCTGATGCGCAAGACCGTCAAAAAGCTGGAAATGGGCGTGGAAGTTCCCCTGGTGATCGACACTACCGAACTGGACGTGCTCGAGGTGGCGCTCAAAACCGCTCCCGGCCGCTGCCTGATTAATTCGACTCACCTGGAATCTGGGCGGGATAAAGCCGATAAGATCTTCACCCTGGCCAAAACGCACAACGCCGCCGTCATCGTTCTGACCATCGACGAGAATGGCATGGCCAAATCTGCCGAACGCAAGCTGGAAGTGGCCCGGCGTATCTTCGACATCGCCGTTAATCAGCATGGTCTGCGCCCGGATGCCCTGGTTTATGACGCCCTGACCTTTACGCTGGCCACCGGCGACCCGGAGTTTGCCGATTCGGCCATTGAAACTATCGCGGGCATCCGCCTGATTAAGGAGAATCTGCCGGGTGTGCTCACATCGTTGGGCGTCTCCAACTTGTCGTTTGGGCTTGCGCCCCAGGCCCGCCCGGCTCTGAACTCGATTATGCTGTACCACTGTGTTCAGGCTGGGTTGGATATGGCCATCATCAACCCGGCGCATGTCACTCCCTATGCCGATATCCCCACCGCCGAAAAAGAATTGTGCGAAGACCTGATCTTCAACCGCCGCCCCGATGCCCTGCAGCGTTTTATCGAGCACTTCGAGCATGTTTCGCCCACATCTAGCGAGAACACCCTGCTTGACCCAACCGAGGGCATGACTCCCGAGCAGCGCCTGCACTGGCGCATCGTTCATCGTCATAAAGATGGCGTCGAAGCCGATGTTGATGAGATCATTGCAAGGGGTGGTTTCCCATCGCGGCATGAATGCGCCGTCCACACCCTCAACACCGTGCTGCTGCCTGCTATGAAGGAAGTCGGCGACAAATTTGGCGCGGGCGAACTGATCCTGCCTTTTGTGCTGCAGTCTGCCGAAGTGATGAAAAAATCGGTCGGACACCTTGAAAACTACCTGGAAAAGGTGGAAGGCGTCACCAAGGGCACCGTCGTGATCGCCACCGTCTACGGCGATGTGCACGATATCGGCAAGAACCTGGTCAAGACCATCCTTTCCAACAACGGCTACACCGTCATCGATCTGGGCAAACAGGTGCCCGCCGAGACCATCATCAGCAAGGCTGTCGAAGTTAACGCCACCGCCATCGGACTCTCGGCCCTGCTGGTCAGCACATCCAAGCAGATGCCGCTCATCATTAACGAACTGCAGCGCCGCGGGCACAATATCCCGGTATTGGTCGGGGGTGCTGCCATCAACCGGCGCTTTGGTCGCCGCATCCTCTTCACCGAAGATGGCTCGGCCTATGAATCGGGTGTGTTTTACTGCAAGGATGCCTTTGAAGGTCTGGAAACGATGGACCGCTTGATCGATCCGCAGCGCAAGCCAGAATTGATGACCCAGCTGCGTAAGGATGCGGATATGGAGATGGGCCGCGCTTCGCAAACCCCCGCCCACCGCCAACTGGAAGGCGTGCGCTCCACAGTTCTGCCCGCCCCGATCACCCTGCCGGCAGGCGTGAAGTGGGGTGTCCGTGTAGTGCGCGATATGCCGTTAGAGATGGTGCTTCAGCACCTTAACATCAACGAACTCTACCGCCTGTCATGGGGCGCCAAAAATGCCCACGGCTCCGAATGGGAGCAGCTGCGCAAGCAATTCGATGCCAGGCTGGATCAAATGACCCGCGCGGCCATCAAGGAAGGTTGGCTCAAGCCGCAGGCCGTTTACGGTCTCTTCCCCTGTCAGGCCGATGGCGATGATCTTATCCTTTACAACCCGGACAGCCTGGCTGGAACACCCGAGGTGCTGACCCGTTTCCACTTCCCGCGCCAACCCTTTGATGAGCATCTCGCGCTTTCGGATTACTTCTCCCCGGTCAGTGATGGCCGCATGGATGTGGTCGGCTTCCAGGTTGTCACGGTTGGGCAGGCTGCCACCGAACGCTTCGATAAATTCCAGGCCGAATCCAATTACTCGGAAGGTTACTTCACCCACGGCCTGGCCGTGCAAACCGCTGAGTCCACCGCCGAATACCTGCATCAACATCTGCGCAGGGAGATGGGTATTCCTGCTGGTCAGGGCAAGCGTTATTCCTGGGGCTATCCTGCCATCCCGGATCTGGAAGATCATCGCAAGGTTTTTGATCTGCTGCCCGCCGAAAAAGAACTGGGCATGCAGCTATCCCCCGCCTGCCAGCTTATCCCGGAACAGTCCACTGCTGCCATCATACTGCATCATCCCGCCGCGAAATATTACAGCACCGGCGAAAGTCGCGTAGAGCAATTAATGAAGTAACCTGTCTATCCCCTCCCCTATTTTCGTTTTTTAAAAATGGGGCAGGCAAGGGAGGGGGGCGCTCTGCAAAAGCCTGGCCCTCAACCTAAACCCTTCAATCTTCAATCAAAAGCGGCCCAAAATGTCATCAGATTTCTTACAGTTGTTAAAAAATACCGCCCCTGGCGGAACAGGCGCAACCATCCTGGCGGATGGCGCGATGGGCACCATGTTGAATTCGCGCGGGGTCAGTTTTGAGAAATGTTTCGATGAACTGAACCTGACCAACCCGTCCGTCGTCGCGGATGTGCATCTTGAATATATCCGGGCTGGTGCGCAGATCATCTTGAGCAACACCTTCAGCGCCAATCGCTATAAATTGCAGAAATTTGGTTTGCAGGATAAGCTCGCCGCCATCAATACGGCCGGGGTGGAGCTTGCCAGGCGCGTTGCCCTCACATCTGGGAGTGATGTGCTTATTGCCGGGGACATCGGCCCGCTGGGCGTCCGGATTGCACCCTTTGGGCGCGTTCAGGTCGAAGATGCCCAGGCAGCTTTTGCCGAACAGGTCGAAGCGTTGTGCGCGGCTAATGCAGACTTGCTTGTCATTGAAACGATTGCGGACCTGTATGAAGCTCGTGCGGCTGTCCAGGCCGCAAAACAACACTGCTCCCGCCCTGTCATCGCCTCGGTCACCTTTACGCGGGATGGGCGCACCATTTTGGGCGATACCCCTGAAAAGGCCGCGCGTGTCCTGGCTGAATCCGGCGCTGACGTGATCGGTGTGAACTGCTCTGGCGGCCCGGCTCAGCTTTTGCGCATCTTGCGGCAGATGAAGCAGGCTCTGCCCGCCATGAAATTTTGGGTTAAGCCGAACGCTGGCTGGCCCGAACAGGTCAGTGGGCGCATTATGTACCCTGCCGATCCGGATTACTTTGGCGATTATGCCCTTTCGTTCCGCGCCGCGGGTGCCAGCATTGTCGGCGGCTGCTGCGGCACCACCCCTCGCCATATTGCCGCCATGCGCAAAGCCATCGACGCTGCGCCGCCTGTGGAATGGCCCATCATCCAGATGCCGGATTCACCGCCTCCTGCCGCACCGGAAGTGGAAGCTGAAAGCGAGAGCATGCCTTCCACTCGTCTGGCCCAAAAGCTGGCGGCTGGCAAGTTTGCCATTGCCGTCGAGATGGATCCCCCTCGTGGTCTTTCGATCCACAAGCTGATGGCTGGCGCCTCCATGCTGGCCGAGGCTGGCGCGGATGTGATCGATGTAGCCGACAGCCCGATGGCGCGCATGCGCATGTCGGCCTGGGCAGTTTGCGATATCGTCCAGCGCAAGCTGGATGTAGAAACCACGCTGCACTTTCCCACGCGTGGGCGCAACCTGCTGCGCGTCCAGGGTGACCTGCTGGCGGCGCACGCCCTGGGTATCCGCAATGTTTTCGTGATTATGGGTGACCCCACCTCGATCGGCGATTACCCCGAGGCTGCTGATAACTACGATATCGTTCCATCCGGCCTGATCAAGCTGATCAAACAGGGCTTCAACACCGGTATTGATCATTCCGGCACCAGCATCGGGCAGCCCACCAACTTTTTTGTTGGTTCGGCGCTTAACCTGTGTCCCCAGGATTTCGCTGCCGAGACCAAAAATCTGCGCCGGAAACTGAGCGCAGGCGCCGACTTCTTCCTGACCCAGCCCATCTTCAACCCGCAGCAGGCCGAAAATTTCCTGAACCATTATGCCAGTGAATACGGTCCTCTCGGAAAACCGGTCCTGCTCGGCATTTTGCCGCTCTTCAGCACCCGCCATGTTAACTTTCTTCATCACGAAGTTCCTGGTATCAGCATCCCCGAGCCGATTCGCACGCGGATGGAAAAGTCTGGTGAACAAGCTGGTAAAGAGGGCGTGCGCATCGCGACCGAGCTGGTGCAGCAGATTAAACCCTGGGCGCAGGGCGTCTACCTTATGCCGCAATTCAACCGATACGACCTTGTCGCCGAAATTGTCGATTCCATTAAATAACAGGTATTTCCTCACGGGCTTGTTGGTTTGGTACTTTGCCAGGCAGGTTTCGACAGCGCGGCGAGCTCTAATCGATGGATTCCCCCGTAAGTGGAGTTTTACGCCTGCTTTTGACGAAAAGCTCCACCAATAGAATACAAACTGGAGACTGATTATGCTGCTCGCCATTGATATCGGCAACACCAACCTGACCATTGGCCTGTACGAAGGCGATAAACTCGGCTGGCATTGGCGCCTCGCCACTGATCACAACCGCATGCCAGATGAATACGGCCTGCAACTGCTCGGACTTTTGCAGCATGCCGGGCACACCATAATGGAAATCTCCGGAATATCATTGTCGTCGGTGGTGCCGCCGCTGACTCCACGTGTCACCCAGGCCTGCCGTGAGTACCTCAAGCAGGAGCCGCTGGTGGTGGATACCGGTGTTAAGACCGGCATCCGCATCCGCTACGAAGACCCCAAAGCTGTTGGCGCGGACAGGGTCTGTGATGCCGCCGCTGTCATGCAGTTTTATGGCGGCCCGGCCTGTGTGATCGATTTCGGAACAGCTACTACCTTCAACGCCGTCACAAAAACAGGCGATTACCTGGGCGGCGCTATAACTGCCGGGATCAATCTGGCAGCAGAGGCGTTATACACCCGCGCCGCCAAGCTTCCGCGTATCGACTTGCAGCGCCCGCCCAACGTGATTGGGCGTAATACCATCCACGCCATGCAGTCCGGGCTTTTGTTTGGGTACGTCAGTATGGTGGAAGGCATGGTACAACGTTTCCGCTTGGAGCTGGGCGCCGATATGAAAGTCATTGCCACGGGTGGCCTGGCCGAAGTAGTCGCCCGGGAGACGCCCGTCATTCAGCACATCGCTCCCTGGCTGACACTGGATGGCCTGCGGATTATCTGGGAATTGAACCAATAAAACAAATGTGCACAGGGTTGTCAGGTATAATCGGGGCAATGCGTACCTTGAAACGTGCCTTGATTTGTTTTCTCCTGATTAGCCTGGCTGCCTGCTCGAGCAGCGGCACGCCAACTATTCTGGCAGTGCCTGCCTCATCGACCCCGACACCGCCTCCGCCTAGCGCTACTTTCCTGGCGCCAACAGATATACCCGTCCCGATGGCCATTACGGTCGGTACGATGGGTATCACCGATCAGGAATTGCAGGCTGAGCTTGCGCGCTATCAGGCGGTCTCCGGGAGCACGGTCAGCGCTGAGCAAGCCCTCAAGATCGTCCAGGATGATCTCATCGCCCAGCTCTTGCTGGCTGGCGCAGCCGTTGAAGCTGGTTACAATCTCGATGATGCTGCCTTGCAAAAACGGCTCGATGATCTCAGCGCCCAAATCGGCGGCGCGAGCCAGCTCACTACCTGGCAGCAGGCTCACGGCTACAGCGATGAAAGCTTCCGTCAGGCTCTCAAACGTTCCGCGCAGGCAGCCTGGATGCGTGACAAAATCATGTCATCAGTGCCAACTACTGCGGAGCAGGTACACGTACGCCAGATTTTGCTCTATAATGAAGATGTTGCCAAAAAATATTATGAAAAACTCCAGGCGGGCTCTGATTTTGATGAATTGGCTGCCCAGGTGGATCCGGTGACTCGCGGCGATATTGGTTGGTTTCCACGTGGTTACCTGACTGACAAGTCGGTGGAAGATGCAGCCTTTTTGTTGGAACCAGGCGCATACAGCCCGATCATTCCCAGTGATGTGGGGTTCCATATTATCAAGGTTTTGGAACGTCAGGCCGCCCAGGAGCTTTCACCAGATGCGTTTTTGGCGCTCCAAAAACGCGCCTTGAATGACTGGTTGGCAGAACAACGCCAGAAAAGCAATATTATTTTGGCTCCATAAGCCTGTACCAATGGGAGAGACAGACGGATGAGCAACGATACTGTAGATAATTTTGATGATTTCCTTAAAGAAAAGCCCAAGGCCCCACCGCCGAAGAAAAAAGCCAGCCCGGATTTCACCTGGAACGTGCTCACGGCGGTGATGCTGGTGATGTCGATATGCGCCTGTGTGGTCTTCTTCAGCGTATTCACCAACCCATATTCGAGCATCAACCCGTTTGCGCCGGATACCCCCATTCCGCCCCCTGCCACAGCCACCTGGACACCTGTCGGCTACGCTGCTACCTGGACGCCAACCGTGACTGTTCCGCCAACCGAAACATACACGCCGCGGCCCACCTACACGATTGAACCAAGTGTCACGCCGTACATTCTTAAGACGTCTACCCCGGACTATACCGAGACGCCCTCCCTGACACCCACCAAGACTGCGCGCCCCACCGGCGTGCCTTATTCGATCTCTGTCACCTATAACGAGAGTGTTACCTTTGATTCTGCTAATACTTGCAGTTCGATGTATGTCGCCGGGCGGGTAATGGATGCCCAAAATAAACCCGTATGGGGTTTGCAGGTAAAACTGGGAGGCGGTGTGCCCGGAAAAACCTTTGCGATGACTACCCTGACGGGCATTTCGCAGGTTTATGGGCAGAGCGGTTTTGAATTTGATCTCAAAGTTGCGCCGGTGGCCTCGAGCAATGCCCTCTGGGTACAGCTCTACGATCAGTCTGGCGCACCGTTATCCGAGCAAACCCGCGTAGCCACCTATACCGATTGTAAAAAGAACCTGATTCTGGTCATATTTCAGCAAAAGTAAATAAAAGCTTGTGAATGAATCAAAACGACCTCGCAAAAGCGAGGTCGTTTTGATTCATAAAAATACCATTATTCGACGGCGGCGTTCCAGTGATTGTACTTCTCCACTTTGCCGTGCACAACCTCGTTAAACAGATCGCGCAGGCTGGCGGTAATGGGGCCGATCTTGCCATTGCCCACCGCGCGGTAATCAACTTTTGTGATCACGGTTACCTGGGCTGCTGTTCCGGTCAGGAAGAGTTCATCGCATACAAACGTCTCGGTGCGGTCAATGGAACGCTCGAGAACCGGCAGCCCCAGTTCGTTTTTGGCCAGTTCGAGGATGGTGCGGCGGGTGATGCCTTCCAGGATATTGTCGTAAACCGGCGGCGTGATCAACACACCGTCGCGCACCATGAAGACATTCATAGCAGTGCCTTCGGAAATATGACCGTTTTGATCCAGCACAAGTGCTTCGTCAAATCCGGCGCGAATGGCGTCGGTCTTGATCAGGGCCGAGTTGGCATAGGCACCGCTGATCTTGCCGCGGGCCGGGATAACGTTATCGTCGATGCGGCGCCAGGATGAGATGGTGACGTGGGCCCCATCTTCATTTTTGCCATAAGCGCCAAAAGGTGTGGCGAAGATGGAAACCTCATCACGCAGATCGTGCAGCCGCACACCAATGCCGGCATCGGCCTTGTAGCACAATGGGCGCACATAAACATCCTGCTGCCAGCCATCCACTTTCAGAAGTTCCATTGTGATTTTGGTAAGGCTTTCAGGTGTATGCGGCAGATCCATCGCCAATACCTTGGCGGAATGCAGGAAGCGCTTGAAGTGGTCAAGAGGCCGAAAAACAAATAATTTTTTCTGCCCGGCATTCCAATAACCGCGCAGCCCCCCAAATGCCGCAGTGCCGTAATTCAAGCCGTGGGTGGCAATGCTGATCTTGGCATCGCCAAAGGGGACTATCTTGCCTTCGAAATATGCGTGTTGGGTCTGATCCATTTGAACTTCTCCGCAGTAGCCGGGATGGGGTGGGGTTTAACGGCGAAATTATACTTCACACGCGCGGTTCTGAGGGCAGCTGATGCCCAGTGCATGGGGTAAATTCAAAAAAGCCTTGACATTTGTGAATAAAATGCGTAGAATTAATTCGATAAACATCTATTTAGATTAAGCAGGAAGGATTTTATAAGATGGAAGAAAGTGGTATGCAGGGTGTTGCAATGAGTGATAACAATGAGCTTGTGACAGTCTTCAAGGCTCTGGCAGATGCCAGTCGTTTGAAGATCGTGGGGCTGCTGGCGCAGAAATCGTATACGGTCGAGCAGTTGGCGGCAATGTTGGGTTTGAAAGCTTCGACAATTTCTCACCACCTTTCCAGGTTGGCTGAGGTTGGGCTGGTTTCTGCCCGGGCGGAAGGCTACTACAGTGTCTACCAGTTGGAGAAGAAAGCATTAAACGATCACATGCAGCGTATCTTCTCCACCGAACAGATCGCCGAGGTGACCGCGGATGTCGATATGGATGCCTTCGAGCGCAAGGTTATGCGGGATTTTTGCCAGCCGGATGGGCAGTTGAAGACCATCCCGGCCCAGCGCAAAAAGCTGGAGGCTGTGCTGCATTACATCGTGAAGATATTTGAGCTGAATGTGCGCTACAGTGAGAAACAGATTAATGAAATGTTGACGCGCTTTCATCCAGATACCGCCACTTTGAGGCGTGAATTGGTGGGTTATAGGCTGATGCAAAGGGAGGGCGGGGGCGGGGAATACTGGCGCGTGGCGTAAAACCTGAAAAGATAGAAAAAGGCTGGGCACATCGTTTTGGATGTGCCCAGCCTTTTTTCGTTATGGGGTTGCCGAGGGCAGGTCGGTGGGAGGTGTGGTGGGTGTCTCGGATGCCGGCGGAGTCGCTGTTGGAGGTTCCATGGTAACCGTGGGTGTGATCGTGGGTGGCTCGAGCGTGGGCGTGGGCGTGATGGGCGTGGCCGTCGGCGTGGGCGGCTGGTAGTCGATCTCGATATGGACCAGCTTTTCGGCGTAGCCTCCATCCTGGTTTTCCATTCGCAAGCGCAGCGTGTATTTGCCGTTGGCTAAATCTTTCACCTTCCATGTGAAAACGTTGCGTGGTTCAGGGATCTGAGCGTTGCTTTCAAAGAGTGTCTGCCAACCGTTATTGCCAGGGTCGGAGCCGGGAGCCACTTCCAGCCGCCACACGTCGAAGCTGGCAGTGGCGCTGGCAATGATGCGCACATCGACGATTTCTTCTTTTAGTGCGTCATTTTCCTTGATGTTTTCAATCGAGAGCGTGGCGTGAGGGGAGCTTGCTTCACAGCTTTTTTCTGGGGTGAAATATAGTGGGCGGTCAAACCCAAGTTCCCGTGTCAGTGCGCGCCCGGTGTCATCCTTGCGCAGCCAGCGCTGGACGGCGTTATCTTTGATGTTCATCGTCATGATCTTTTTTACAAAATCGCCGCAGGCCGAGGTCGCCAGCATACCGGTCCAGGTGTCGATCGTGGCTTCTTTCCAGAGATCTTCACTGGCAGGCAGGGGAGGCTGATCCGCTGCAAACACGTCCGGGCGCTGTTGTGGGCACCATTCTGAAGGCTCAGTACCAGAAATGGAACAGATGACCTTGTCAATGATGTTGGCGGGACGCTGGAAGGGTGTTGGTTCGCCGCCGGTTATGGTAGGGATGGCATAGGTCATAAACTTAGCCCAGATGGGCGCAGCGCCGCTGACACCGGTGGTATTTTGCATGGGAGTGTAATCTGCATTGCCGACCCACACGCCCACTGCCAGGTCGGGGCTGTACCCCAGCGTCCAGTTATCTCGAAAGTCGTTGGTGGTACCGGTCTTGGCAGCCACACGGTTATTAAAACCCAGATTAATGATCGAATGTGCTCCAAACATTGGGCGGCGGGCTTCGTAATCTGATAGGATGGTGGAGATCAGATAGGCGTGTTCGGGGCGCAAAACCTGCTCGCCCGTGGGTGGCTTGTATTCCGAGACAATTTCCCCGGCATTATTGGTGATCTTGAGAATTGCCACAGGTGGAATACGCACACCGTTATTGGCCAATACGGCGTATGCGCCCGTCATCTCCAACACGCTGACTTCGCCGCCTCCCAGTGTAAGCGACAGACCGTAATCATTCCTGGTTAAACTGGTGATGCCCAATTTTTGGGCCATGCCGATCAGACCCTCTTTGGCAGGCGTATTCGGATCGTCATAGATGCCAACGAACTGCAGAGTTTTGACTGCCGGGATATTATAGGAGTTTGAGAGTGCCGTCCGGACGGTGACCGGGCCGTGGAACCTGCCATCGTAGTTGACCGGATCGTATGGCTCGCGCGTATCATTCGGGTCCCCGGATGGAGGAAAACTGCTCGGAATATCCCAAATCAGAGTGGAAGGGGTCCAGCCTTTCTCAAAAGCTGCCACATAGGTCAAAGGTTTAATGGATGAGCCAGGCTGACGGGTCTGCGTGGTAGCCATATTGACCTGTCCGTGGATGGCTTCGTTGTAAAAATCTGCCGAACCGACCATGGCAAGTATTTCGCCGGTGGATGGTTTGATGGCAACCAGCGCTCCATCGGTGGCATTTTTATCCACCATTGCAGCTACCTGTTCACTGACGATCTGCTGGGCGTTGTCCTGCAGACCGGCATCCAGAGTGGTGGTGACCGTAAAACCAGATCGATAAATAAACTGGGCGTCGTATTGGCTTTCTAATTGTGTACGCACAAACTGAACCCAATGCGGGTAACGCATTTGCACATTGGGAGTTGGAAAGGTAAAATTTTCGATGCTCTTGGCTGCATTCAGAGCTGCTTGAATATCCACACAAATGGGTTGAGGATCGTTGCTGACGACAATGCAATGTCTGGCAGAGCTGAGCTCATACATTAACGAGAGTACATCGCGGTGACGGCCCAGGGTGATGTCTCGATTGGAGTAAACATCGTAAACGGAAGGGGATTGGGGTAGACCAGCCAGGAAAGAAGCCTGGGCCAGGTTGAGATCATCGGCCAGGCGGCTATTGGGGGGTGTTCCCTGCGGATGGATCTCGTTAGGCTGTCCATCGATGCCAGGGCCAAAATAGGTCTCAGCCGCAGCTTCAATGCCATAAGACATATTGCCGTAATAGATCTCGTTTAGATAAAGCTCAAGAATGTCATCTTTGCTGTAACGCCGGGTAATTTCTGCGGCCAGGATGATTTCACGGATCTTGCGCATATAAGTGCGTTCGACGCGTTCTTCCGGCGACAGCAAAAGTGCGCGAGCCAGTTGCTGTGTGATGGTGGATGCGCCAGAGCCTGTGCCACCAACCGTTAAGTTTTGCCAGATGGCGCGCAGAATGGCAACGGGGTCAAAACCAGGGTGGCTGTAAAATTCCTTGTCTTCGGTGGCGATTGTGGCAGCGACAAGGGTGGGCGATATATCGCTCAGTTTGACAAAGGTGCGCCGCCCGGCATTTGGATCGAGAATCTCGTAAAGTGTATTCCCGTTGCGATCCAGGATGCGGGTAGTTTCAAATTGTGATGATTTCTGACGCAAACCTTCAACCGATGGCAGTGCGCTGGCGATTGAGTAATACGCGTAAACCAATCCGACTGCAGCGATGATAAGAAGACCAACCAGGCCAAAGAGGGTCAGCACCAGCCCGCGCACAAAACAGCCCCAGGTTTTGCGGCCATCAAAACGCGTTGGTCCACCCCCCGAAGATGAGCGGGTAATGGATCCATTAACAGCCGCAGGGGAAACTCGCGTTGCGTTTAGATCAGTTTCGCTAACTCGCTCTGGCAAAGAAAAAACATCGTGGCCAGGGTAAAGCGGCGGTGGGCTGGATCGCTCTGAATATCCGCCACCGGGTTGGATGGTCTGCGACCTGTTGGGGTCAGGGCGGCGGCGGGTGGGACTGGTATCATCAAGTTTGTTTTGCATATTTTATAGGCTGCGGTTTTTGACCAAAACGGTCCACAGCCCTTTCATGGTGGTTTGATTGGATTGATTGTTGACTAGGATTCTGAGGGTAACTGAACCACCTCCCAGACGCGGCAATGCCTTTGTTTCGGTGATTTCCATTTCTACGTGGACAGTATCGCCAATGAAAATTGGCTTGACGAATTTCCATTCACCCACTTCGCGGAAGGCAATCACATTGGCGCCAAGTACACCCGTCTGTACTGCCAACCCGGAGGCGATGGATAATCCCAGCAATCCGTGCGCGATGCGCTGGCCAAATGGAGTTGAACGGGCAAATTCGGCGTCCGTATGGATCTGGTTAAAATCGCCTGACAGTCCAGCGAAGGTGGCGATATCGTGATCGGTAATGGTGCGCCCCGCAGAAACAGCCTTCTGGCCGGGTTGAAAATCTTCGAAGAATAAACCGGTATTCAGGGGTAATGAGGACATGGGTCTTCTCCTGGTTGTGTTTTAGAAAATCGGCGTAACAAGCAGTCTTATTATAAACGTCGAATAGGGGCAAATAGTTGCGTTTTCACGGGTGAAGATGGGCGTTATAATTTGCTTGTTCGCCGTGCTGTTAGCCTGACAGTAAAACACGCTTACGGTCAGTTATAATCGGGTTAAGGAGACGTTCATGAATTACACATCCATTTTGACCGAAATACGCGGGCGGGTGGGGCTGATCAGGTTAAATCGCCCCCAGGCCATGAATGCGCTTAACCTTCAGTTACTGACAGAACTGCTGGCTGCCTTGGATGCTTATGATGCTGATACCGACATTGGGGCGATGCTGATCGCTGGTTCTGAGCGAGTATTTGCAGCCGGTGCGGATATCAAGTTCATGGTAGATGCTTCTTCATCTGAAATGCGATCCAATGGTTTTGTGGAATTATTTGAAAGAATGCGCGCAATACGGAAGCCGGTGATCGCCGCGGTGAGCGGTTTTGCTCTGGGCGGAGGTTGTGAATTGGCGATGGCTTGCGATATGATTGTGGCTTCAGAAACGGCCCGTTTTGGTCAGCCAGAAATTTCGATTGGTGTCATCCCGGGGGGGGGCGGTACTCAGCGCCTGATCCGCGCAGTTGGCAAGGCGGTCGCAATGGAAATGATCCTGAACAACCGTACGCTTTCGGCCAGTGAGGCGCTTCAATTTGGTTTGGTGAACCGGGTGGTACCGGCAGAACGTTTTCTGGAAGAAAGCCTGGCGTTGGCAGCGGAGATCTCCTTGCGCGCGCCGCTGGCTGTTGTTGCTGCCAAGGCAGCGGTCAATAATGCGCTTGAACTGCCGCTTTCGGTCGGATTGGAGCGGGAGCGGGAACTGTTCTATGCCTTGTTCGATACTACCGATCAAAAAGAGGGTATGCGCGCCTTTATTGAAAAACGCAAAGCATTGTGGCAGGGCAGGTAAACTGGAAAGAAGGGTATACTCATTAAGGTGGCAGGTCGCCTGGCATTCACCCATATTTGACATGGCTGGGATCTGTTAGGTGAAGATTCGCGGGATGGTTTGCCGATATGGAAAAATCTGATTTGAGCGTAAAAGTCCGTTTGTGATCCTATGCTAAATTTCAATGATCTTGTTGTTGCTTTGGAAAAACTCGGTTTGCAAGGTAAACCAGTGATCGCACATACCTCCCTGCGTTCTTTAGGGCATATTGTGGGCGGTCCGGATTCGGTTGTAACCGGCCTGATGTACGCCACCGGTTCTGTCATCATGCCTTCACACACCTACAAGACAATGGTTACGCCAGTATCTGGCCCGGCCAACAACGCCATCAATTACTCTCGTGGTCAACAGTGGAACCGGCTGGCTGAGCCATATCAGAAGGACATGCCGGTTGACCGGATGATGGGTATCATCCCTGAGAGCATGCGGCATTGGCCCGAGGCGCGGCGTTCGGTGCACCCTATCTTATCTTTTGTAGGTATCCGCGCTGAAAAAATCCTGAAACAACAGACCATTGAGGACCCTTTCGCCCCCTTGCGCGCATTGGTTGAATTAGATGGTTGGGTTCTGTTATTGGGAGTGGACCATACAACCAATACCAGTATCCATTTTGCGGAGAAACTGGCTGGGCGCAAGCAGTTTATGCGCTGGGCCTTGACGCCATCTGGAACGGTTGCCTGTCCAGGGTTTCCCGGTTGTTCGGCGGGTTTCCAGGCCATCGAACCGGAAATACGCTCTTTTACGAGATCGATTAACGTAGGAAACGCTGTGGTTCAGACCGTGCCGCTGCGGGCATTGATGCGGCGGGTGATCGAGATGATCAAGCAGGATAAATATGCGTTGTTGTGTAACCGGGCGGATTGTGAACGCTGTGCAGAAGTACGGAAAACATAAGATAAAAAAAGTTCCAAGCCGTCAGCGCAGCAGGGAATCTAGTTTTCTTTAACGCGGCGGCAGTAAATTCCACTGGCTCAGGAAACAGGACTCACTCCCAGCTTGATATTGCGTGCCAGATCAAAACCAGAGCGCTGTTGGATTTGAGAATCGTTTTGCGATCAATGCGCTTATTGATTCGCTGTCCAATCAGTCTTTACTTCTATATTCACCGGGGGTCATATTTTCAAGCTTTTTAAAAAGCCTGCTGAAATAACTTGGGTTTTCCATTCCGATTTCATAAGTTATTTCTTTTATCGATAAGGTGGTGTTTTTAAGGAGTTCTTTTGCGCGAGATACCCTGAACAGATTTATATACTGGATGGGGGTGCGTTGTAATTTGCTATTAAAAATGCGAATGAGGTATTGCGGAGAAATCCCAATATCTTTGCAAATCTCGGTCAACTTTATTTTCTTCATATAGTTGTCGTGAATAAAAAATATCACTTCTTGAACAGTCCTGGGTATTTCACTTCCGTGGTTAAACGTGATATCAATTTTCAAATGTTCAATGGTCAATCGAGAAAGAAATGTCAGGATTTCGCAAACATAATTGGATATCATGGTTTCGCTGCTCAGAATCAACTGATTTCTTTCTGCAATGGCTTTTTCCAGGATGTTGAAAATAGTATTTCTGCGTATTCCCAGGTCACAAGTTTGCATGAGAAAGATCCGTTTGAAACCGATTTGCGGCATTTCAAAAATATCATTCATCTCACGATAATTGTAAGATTGCATGACTTGACTGATTTGAGAATAAGCTGCCTGTGAGGTTGTCTGCTCTATCAAACCGTTAAGCTTGAAATGAACAATATAATATCGACATGGATTATGGGGATTGGTTTTTGCACTGAACACCTGACCTGGTTGTAACAAAATACAGTCCCCGGTTTTCACAGTATATAAGCTGCCATCAATCGTTAAATAGCCAATACCCTGGTAAACAAACATCAATTCATGGTTTTGAATCGTACAGGCTGCGTATTCCCAATCTGAGCTGCAAATACGACGACCTATTAAAACAACATTGGGGAAATCTACCAGATCGAAACAAACCATAAACAAAGGCTCCCGATTAATTTTGTGCTATAGCTCATTAATTTTGTTTATTTCCTTTGACGATTTGTGTCAATATAATAGTATTGAAATACCAGACATAATTTACCACCAGTAACATGGAAATGGCTGGATCAACTCTGACTTCACCAGGGTAAACATTGTACGAGGAGGCTGTTTGTGGATATTAATCAGGATCGTGAAAACATATCAAAAAAGCTCGATATTGGAAAGGAGATTTTATACCTTACCAAAACGGAATGCCAAAACATTGGCGTAACCTATGAAAAAATCTTGGAGCTAACCAATGATGCCTTGGTAGCGCACGGGAAGAAAGAATATGAAATGCCAGCCAAGATCGGCGTACATCCGTTGGAAGAGGTATTTTTTCATGCCATGCCTGCCTACGTACCCTCTAAAAAAGCTGTGGGAATGAAGTGGATCGAATGTTATCCCAATAATCCGAAGAAATTTAGCCTGCCACAAACAACCGGTCTCTTGATTCTTAATGATATTCTCTCGGGCTGTCCGATTGCCATCATGGATTGTGCCTGGATCACCGCCATGAGAACCCCGGCTGTAACCGTGCTGGCGGCAGCGGCATTGCATCCAGACGCAGAAACTTTCGGTATGTTTGGCTGCGGAGTACAGGGCATCGAACATGTGCGCTTTGTGGTCAAAAGACTTAAGAAATTAAAGAAAATCTATATCTACGACGTGGTGGAAGCTGCATCAGACAATCTGATTATGCTGGTACAACCAGAAATTCAGGTGGAAATTGTCAAAGGGAAAAAACCACAGGAGTTGGCGGAAAAATGCGAAGTACTCAGCTCCGCAACCATCATTATCAAGGAAACACTCTCCGTTGTTAAAGATGAGTGGGTATCCAAAGGACAAACCATATTACCGTGTGATTTAAATACTTTTTGGGATCCTAAAATATCCAAAAGAGCGGATAAATATATTGTGGATAGTAAAGAGGAGCATGAGCTGTTTGATAGAATGGGCTATTTTCCAGATGGGTTGCCCAGGATTGCCGCGGAAACCGGTGAAGTATTGGCTGGCGTTAAAGCGGGCCGTACCAACAAGGACGAATTGATCGTCTGCAGCAATATCGGTATGTCTGTCTGTGACGTAATCGTCGGCAGAGAAATATTTGATATCGCCCTGAATAATAATATTGGCAAAATCTTGCCTTTATGATGTCCGGCGGCTCGCCGTTGCAATGGTGTGATTTGATTCTTTGATCGTGAGAATAATAATAGGCACTGGCTTCAGCCAGTGCCTATTCAATTACAAGGTCATTTCCATTCGTTTATGTTTTCAGTCTTTGTCAGTACAAAGTCTCCCCCTTGTATTAAAAGTTTTTCTATTGATAGGTGATTTCTTCAATGCGCCAGGATTCGGATCCTACCAGTTTTTGAAGCC
>CAIMZS010000352.1 GCA_903846015.1 uncultured Anaerolineae bacterium
AAATTTCCTCTTGACGTAGAACAAATATTCGTGTATCATGTGTTCATAGAACGCATGAGCAGTTTGCGAATAAGGAGTTAAACCTATGATGATGGTAAAAAAATCCAAGGGTCTTGGCGAGCGGCACTTGAAAATTCTGGAGCTGCTCCACGAATATGCAAGCAAACAGCGCTACCCTCCCTCCATTCGTGAGATCGGTGAACAAACCGGGATCACGTCTACTTCTGTTGTGAATTATTACCTGGGGCAAATGGAAGAATGGGGTCTGATTGAGCGAGACCGGCACATTTCCCGTGGGCTGCGGATTGTCTATGAAAAACTGAACGAAATGGGCATCGTTCTCAAAACCGCATTCTCGGACATGCTAAAAATCCCGGTCATCGGTCGCATTGGCGCAAGTATACCAATACCCGTCCCAGCATCGGATTTCAACTACTACGATGCCGAAAGTGGTGTGGCGATCGCACGCTCCATGTTACCCGCTAAAAAAATCGACGGTTTGTTTGCCCTTGAAGTGCAGGGCGATTCGATGATCGATGCGATGGTCAATGATGGCGATATTGTCATCATGCGCAAGGTCGATAACAATGCCGAAGCCAAAAACGGCGACATGGTAGCAGTCTGGCTGCCTGAGCGCGATGAAACCACGCTCAAATATTATTTTGTTGAAAAAGACGGTTATCGTCTGCAGCCCGCCAACCCCACGATGGGACCTATCATGATCAAGGGCTCGGAACGGCTGGAGATCAAGGGCAAAGTGGTGATGGTAATACGAAGTGTTAGTGAAAAGATGTAGCTCAATCACAAGAATAAAAAAGGGACGCTCCGAATGGGGCGTCCTTTTTTTATTGCAGACTAAAAGTGTCTTGAACTAGCCAATTTCGACGACGGCGCCAGCTTCTTCAAGCTTCTTCTTGGCTTCCATCGCTGCTTCCTTGCCCACACCAGTCAACACCTTGCCACCGGCGGTTTCGGCCATTGCCTTGGCTTCGCCAAGACCCAGGCTGGTAAGCTGGCGAATGACCTTGATGGTCTCGATCTTCTTGGGGCCAGCTTCTTTGATAATGACATCGAATTCTGTCTTCTCTTCGACGGGTTCAGCAGCAGCGGCAGGGCCAGCGGCGGCAGCCATGGCAACCGGTGCGGCAGCTGAAACGCCCCACTTAACTTCGAGGGCCTTGACCAGTTCAGCAGCTTCCAGGACGGAAAGCTGGCTCAGTTCTTCAACGATCTTTTCTAAATTTGCAGCCATTTCTTAAAACTCCTTTTACTTGAGAGAAAAATTTAATTTTAGGGAATTACCACGCGGTGCAATAATTACGCCGCGGTCTGAGCCTGATCAGCATAAGCACGGAAGACGGATGCCAATCCACGAGCCGGTTCGGCGATGGTGCGGACCAATTTGCTGGCGGGAGCCTGCAATGTGCCCAGCAGCTTTGCGCGAACAACAGGCAGCGGGGGCAGTTCGGCCAGGGCTTTAACCTGCGCTACATTGAGCGCCTGAGTACCCAGGAAACCACCCTTCAGCTTGATCGCGTCCATTTTGACGGTTGCATCAGTTAATGCCTTGGTTGTTGCAGCAGCATCTTTGAATGCAAAAGCCACAGCAGTGCTTTTTTCAAGATATCCAGCGGGGATTTTCATCCCGTTGGCTTCAAAAATCTTGCGGGCGAAGGTGTTCTTGATGATATGAAACTCGCCGCCTGTATCGCGCAGCTTGGCGCGAATTACATCCAGATCCGTCATTTTGATACCGGTATATTCCACCAGCACAACGGCCTGACTGGCTGAAACCCATTCCTGGTATTGAGCAAGCACCTGTTCTTTTTTCTGTCGTGAGAGAGCCAAAGTTATTACCTCCTTTCTTTAAAAAGTCTTTGCCTGACAAACGCCAGGCAAAGACTTTTCTCCCCTCGTGGAGGGGATGGGAGATTTCTCTCAGTCTTCACCTGAGCAGGAAATTATGTCCTTGGGGACACCTGCCGTCTTTGGCGAAGGTAGTTTGTCAGTAGTAGGTAACGAGTAAAGATTTACTCGTCAGCCAGCATATTTTGAGCCGCATTCGGCTCGACCTTGATGCCGGGGCCCATGGTCGAAGCGAGCGTAATACGGCGAATATAAATACCCTTGGCACCTGATGGGCGCGCCTTTTTAACGGCTTCCATCAGAGCGGAAAAGTTTTCCGTCAACTTGCTCAGTTCAAAAGAGACTTTTCCAACCTGTACGTGAATGTTGGCAGTTTTATCAAGACGAAACTCAACACGACCAGCCTTGGCCTCGCGGATAGCGCGAGCTAAATCTTCCGCGGGAACGACAGTACCAGCCTTGGGGTTTGGCATCAAACCACGCGGGCCGAGAATACGGCCCAAACGGCCTACTTTGCCCATCAAGTCCGGGGTTGCGATGGCAACATCAAAATCGAGCGCGCCACCCTGAATCTTGCTAAAAGTCTCATCATCATCCACCACAAGATCGGCGCCAGAAGCGCGGGCATTTGCAGCAGCCTCACCCTGAGCAAAAACCGCCACACGGACGGTTTTACCAAGGCCATTGGGAAGCACAACCACATCGCGAACCTGTTGGTCAGCCTGGCGTGGGTCTAGCCCCATGCGCATGTGAACTTCGACAGTCGAATCGAAACTGGTGATAGAGGTTTCCTTGACCAGTTTGAGCGCATCTTCGGGAAGATACAGTTCATCAATATTTACTTTGGCCAATGCGGCCAGATATTTTTTTCCGTGTTTCGCCATTTGATCCTCCGTGGTGCAAACGGGCTGCGATTAACAGCCCTCCCACCAGAATTTAACCAACGATCGTGATGCCCATGGAGCGGGCGGTGCCTTCGATCTGTTTCATTGCGCCGTCGATATCGATGGCGTTCAGATCTTTCATCTTTGCTTCGGCGATTTGCTTCACCTGTTCACGACTGAGCTTGCCAACTTTATCTTTATTGGGAACGCCGGAACCCTTTTCAACGCCTGCTGCCTTGCGAATCATGAAAGCAGCGGGAGATGTCTTAAGAACAAAGGTGAAGGAACCATCGGAGTACACATTGATTTCCGCAGGGATCAATTCTCCGGGGCGGTTGGATGTGCGAGCATTGTACTCCTTACAAAAGGCCATGATATTGAGACCATGACCAGCCAATGCCGGCCCAACGGGGGGCGCAGGGTTGGCTTTGCCTGCATTTAACTGAAGGCGAACAACTGTTTTGAGCTTCTTTGCCATACATACTCCTTGTGCCGGGGCTTTTTACCCGGTACTGTGTGGTTTTAGCGGGTGATTGGGGAGCACCCTCCCACGCATCAGGCCGATTGACCTGTTACGCTTTCTCAACCTGTAGAAAATCCAGTTCGACGGGGGTTTCGCGGCCAAAAAAACTGACCAGGACACGCACCTTGCTACGCTCCATGTCAATTTCAGAAACCATGCCACGGAAATCATTGAACGGACCATCGACGATACGCACACGCTCACCGGTCTTAAAGCTGACCTTGACGGTCGGCACTTCGGCTTCCATGCGCTTGATGATTTGATTAACTTCTTCTGGTCGCAACGGTGTGGGCTGGGTACCCATACCAACAAAACCGGTAACACC
The DNA here is from genome assembly GCA_903846015.1 of uncultured Anaerolineae bacterium. Classification (GTDB taxonomy): domain Bacteria; phylum Chloroflexota; class Anaerolineae; order Anaerolineales; family Villigracilaceae; genus UBA5195. The sequence continues at coordinate 3,599 of CAIMZS010000352.1, forward strand.
CGGGGTATTGCGTACCACATACCATGATTCTTCGGTTAGAGCCATGTTAACGAGAACATAACCGGGGAAAATATGCCGTTCGACCACACGACGTTTTCCATCCCGAACTTCTATTTCTTCCTGGGTGGGAACGACAACATCGAAAATCATGTTTTTCATACCCATCGTCTCGATACGTTGTTCCAAGTTATGCCTGACCTTGTTCTCATAACCAGAATAACAATGAATTACATACCAAGCAGGCCCATCTGTGGACTCAACGGGAACCTCTGATGCCTCTGAAGCTTTTTCTGCCGCAGAGGAAGATGGTTTTTTTCGGGATTTTGTTCGGTCGAATTCTTCAGGGACGTGCGTGCTCATGGGAGCCTCTGCTTTCAGAATTTAGACGCCCAATGCCAACTTCAACAGCGTCTCACCGATAAGATCAATTAACCCAAGGAATAAGGCCATTCCAACCAGTACAACAAGCACGATTACGGTCAGATTAACAGCTTCTGCCCGGGTTGGCCAGCTTACCTTGCGGAGCTCGCCAACCGTCTCACGGTAGAAGTGAACGATAGCGTTTTCTTTTTTGTCGGTCAACTTACGCTCCTTGTTTTGACGGCTAAAACGCCGCCTCACGAATAGACCCATACGGGGGAGACGGCGTCTCGCTTATTATTTCTAGCAGGCCAGGCAGGACTTGAACCCACAACCGCTCGTGTTGGAGACGAGAGCTCTACCAATTGAGCCACTGGCCTAGGAAAGTAGAGGCGCAGATCATGCACCTCTACTTAAATTACTTGGTTTCGCGATGAGAAGTATGCTTGTGACAGCGTGGGCAATACTTGCTCAGTTCCATACGGCCAGGGTCATTACGGCGATTTTTCTCGGTAGTGTAATTGCGTTCCTTACACTCACCACATTGAAGGGTAATGACCGGACGAACTTCTTTTTTCTTGGATGCCATCTTACTACCTTACTTTCAGCTTACTGGATGATCTTGGTGATAACACCGGCGCCGACAGTCAAACCACCTTCGCGGATGGCGAACTTGAGGCCTTGCTCGAGAGCAACCGGTACAATCAGTTCAACAGTCAGGTTGACGTTGTCACCAGGCATTACCATTTCCACGCCTTCAGGCAGTGAAATGTCGCCGGTCACATCCATCGTCCGAATGTAGAACTGTGGGCGATAGCCCGTGAAGAAAGCCTTATGACGTCCGCCTTCTTCCTTCTTCAACACGTACACTTCCGCAAGGAATTTCTTATGCGGCGTGATCGACTTGGGCTTCGCAATTACCTGCCCGCGCTCCACATCCGCGCGCTCTATTCCACGCAGCAGCAAGCCTACATTATCGCCTGCCATGCCTTCGTCCAGCAACTTGTGGAACATTTCCACACCTGTGCAGACTGAATCTCGCGTAGCTCGCAATCCAATGATTTCCACTGGCTCGCCTACCTTGATCCGGCCTCGGTCGATACGCCCGGTTACCACTGTCCCACGTCCCTTGATCGAGAATACGTCTTCCACCGCCATCATAAACGGCTTATCCGTCTCGCGCTTCGGTTCAGGGATGTACTCATCCACTACGCGTAATATTTCCTTGATGCAGGCATATTCCGGCGCATTCGGATCCTTCGAGGTGCTCTCCAGCGCCAGCTTGGCTGACCCGCGCACGATCGGTGTCTCATCACCGGGGAAACCCTGCTTCACCAGCAGTTCCCGCAGTTCCAGTTCCACCAATTCCAGCAATTCCGGATCATCCATCATGTCAACTTTGTTCAAGAAGATCACGATGCTAGGCACGTTCACCTGGCGCGCAAGCAGTACATGCTCGTGCGTCTGTGGCATCGGACCATCCGGCGCTGCTACTACCAGAATGGCTCCATCCACTTGCGCCGCTCCAGTAATCATGTTCTTAATATAGTCACGGTGACCCGGCATATCTACGTGTGCATAGTGCCGTTTATCCGTGTTGTATTCCACATGCGCAATGTTGATCGTGATGCCGCGCGCCTTTTCTTCCGGCGCGTTGTCAATTTGATCATAGGCTTTAAATTCAGCCTTGCCCATCAACTGTGATACTTTTGTGATCGCCGCGGTAAGGGTTGTCTTGCCGTGGTCGATATGACCCATCGTGCCCACATTCAAATGCGGCTTGCTACGGTCAAATTTCTGCTTCGCCATGAATGATCACTCCTTTTACTACCTGAAAGAAAGAAATTATGCCTTAATAAGTTCCTGCGCAACCGAATCACTAACGGGCGCATAATGGTCAAATTCCATCGTGAATATACCGCGGCCCTGAGAAGCTGAGCGTAGTTCGGTAGCATAACCAAACATCTCGCCCAACGGGACCATTGCATTAACTGCCTGGGCATTGCCTGGGCGCATTTCCATCCCGAGGATCATGCCGCGGCGGCTGTTCAATTGCCCGATCACTGAACCAAGATATTCTTCTGGAGCAACAGCTTCAACCTTCATGATCGGTTCCAGCAGGACAGGACCACCACGCTGAACACCTTCCTTGAAAGCCATCGAACCAGCCATCTTAAAGGCCATTTCGTTCGAGTCGACTTCGTGGAATGAACCATCAATCAGGGTAACTTTCAAATCCACAACAGGGTAACCGGCCAGGACACCGGTTTCAGAAGCTTCCTTGACACCTTTTTCCACAGCGGGGATATATTCCTTGGGAATAGTACCACCGACAATTTTGTTCTCAAAAATCACGCCAGAACCGCGTTCGCCCGGTTCCATGCTGATGACCACATGCCCATACTGTCCATGTCCACCGGACTGCTTGGCGTACTTGAGATTGACTTTTTCAACTCTACGAGTAATTGATTCGCGATAAGCTACGCGCGGCTTGCCAATATTCGCTTGCACCTTGAATTCGCGCAGCATACGGTCAACAAACACTTCCAAGTGCAACTCACCCATACCGGCAATGATTGTCTGTCCGGTGGTTTCATCGGTACGAACACGGAAAGTGGGGTCTTCTTCAGCCAGTTTGTGTAACGCCTCACCCATTTTTTCCTGGTCCGTGGCAGTCTTCGGTTCCACAGCAATATAAATCACAGGTTCGGGGAAGGAAATGCTCTCCAGCACATAGTCATTATCGGAAAGCGTATCACCTGTGAAAGATTCCTTGAAACCAAGCGCTGCGGCAATATCGCCAGCCATCACTTCGTCGGTATCTTCACGGCGATCGGCGTACATACGGATTAGACGACCAATGCGCTCTCGTTTGCGTTTGGATGAATTATTTACCGTGGTACCCTGGGTAAGCTTTCCGGAATATACCCGGAAATACGCCAAACGGCCTACATAAGGGTCGGTAACAATCTTAAACACCAGCGCGCTCAACGGTGCGCCATCCTCCGCGGTAAGTTCAATTACATCCTTGGGGTTATCGGCATTGGTTGCTTTCATCATCGCAACATCCACCGGTGAAGGCAGCAAGTCGATTACAGCATCAAGAATAGGTTGCACACCCTTGTTCTTCAGCGATGAACCACAGAAGCATGGGTATGCCTTTCCGGCAATCACGGCCTTACGCAAAGCAGCACGCAACTCGTCGATGCTGATTTCTTCCGCTTCCAGATACTTCAAGGTAAGCACATCGTCGGTTTCGGCAATTCTTTCGATCATCGTGTGGCGCGCTTCCTGAGCCTCAGCAAGCATATTCTCAGGGATTTCCGCATCACGAGGTTCGCGTCCAAGTTCGTCTTCCCAGAAAATTGCCTTCATTTCAAGCAGATCAATCACACCTTTAAAAGTGGCTTCAATGCCGATCGGCAATTGCATGGGAATCGGGCTGGCACCCAAACGCGCCTTGATGGATTCAAGGGATCTCGTGAAGGAAGCACCAACGCGGTCCATCTTATTGATGAAGCAAATACGCGGCACACCATAGCGGTCGGCTTGACGCCAAACCGTTTCGGACTGGGGCTCTACGCCCTGGACAGCGTCGAAGACAACAACGCCACCATCCAAAACACGCAGAGAACGCTGTACTTCAGCGGTGAAATCGATATGGCCTGGCGTATCAATGATATTAATTTGATAGCCCCGCCACTCCGCCGAAACAGCGGCAGACACAATGGTAATACCACGCTCACGCTCCTGGACCATCCAGTCGGTGACGGTTGTGCCATCATCCACCGAGCCAATGCGATGTGTTTTACCTGTATAAAAGAGAATACGCTCTGTAGTAGTCGTTTTACCGGCATCAATATGAGCGATGATACCAATATTGCGATACTTTTCGAGCGGGTACTTACGTGGCATTAGACTTCCTCTGAACTGTGAATCTCGGAACTACATGCGATAGTGCGAGAAGGCACGGTTGGCTTCGGCCATCTTATGGGTTTCTTCGCGTTTACGGATGGCAGCGCCCTGATTAGTAGCGGCATCCATCAACTCAGCGGCCAGCTTTTCGGGAAAAGACTTGCCGGAGCGGGCGCGTGAGGCACTTAGAATCCATCGGATGGAAAGAGTCAGACGGCGATTTGTCGGCACTTCCATGGGGACTTGATACGTGGCACCACCCACACGCCGTGGGCGGACTTCCATCACCGGGCCAACATTTTTCATGGCGGTGTCGAAGATTTCAATACCGGTCTTGCCGGTCTTTTCCTGGATTAGATCCAGCGTATCGTACATCAGACGTACGGCCAGGCTTTTCTTCCCGCGCATCATCATGTGCTGTACGAAAGTGCTAAGCACAAGACTATTGTGCCGCAGATCGGGCGTGATTGGTCGTTCTTCGGGCTTTCCTCTACGCATACCAAAACTCCGTATTGTTCAAACTTGCTTCGGATAATACAAATCGGTTACTTCGGGCGCTTGGCGCCGTACTTGGAGCGGCTCTGGCGGCGCTTTGCCACACCAGTCGTATCCAGTGAACCACGAACGATGTGATAACGAACACCAGGTAAGTCCTTTACACGGCCACCGCGAACAAGCACCACGGAGTGCTCCTGCAGCTGATGGCCTTCACCGGGGATGTAGGCGGTCACTTCGATGCCGTTGGTCAAACGCACGCGGGCAATCTTGCGCAGCGCCGAGTTCGGCTTCTTAGGTGTCATGGTTCTTACAACAGTACAAACTCCGCGTTTCTGCGGAGATCCACCAGCCTGGCGGATACGGCGCTGTTTGTTCGTGTTCAGCGTGTACTGCAAGGCCGGAGCTTTGCTCTTGACCTTTTTGGATTGGCGACCTTTGCGGATCAGTTGGTTAATTGTGGGCACGTGCGCCTCCGAGAAATATTCCTGCTAATATCATGAAAAATTCGTTTTCGAGCAAATAGTGAGGCCATCCATTCGTTAAACGATGGCCTCACTTGGCTTCCAGATTTGAATAGGCAAATCGTTACCTATGGGCAACGGCTGGTTATTTTATCACAGCCACTTTAGCCCGTCAAGGACTGTTTACTTCATCTTCATCAGGTCTTCTCCCAACCCAAGCAAGCCAGTCTCCAGCCTGGGCGGATGTACCTTTTCTTCATCCTTGCCAAAGCGGACAATATCTCCGCCCTCGTTGACAGCTTCAACTGCCAGGCCCAGGGATTGAAGTTCTTTTACCAACACCCGGAAGGATGCCGGGATGCTGGGCTCTTCGATCGGCTCACCCTTGACGATAGCTTCGTATGTATTCACACGTCCCTGAACATCATCCGATTTGACCGTAAGCATTTCCTGCAGCGTATAAGCGGCGCCATACGCTTCAAGCGCCCACACTTCCATTTCACCGAAGCGCTGACCACCGAATTGAGCCTTACCACCCAGCGGCTGCTGAGTAACCAGGCTGTATGGACCCGTGGAACGAGCATGAACCTTGTCTTCCACCAGATGGTGCAGCTTGAGAACGCTCATCACGCCCACGGTAACGGCCTGATCATAAGCTTCACCTGTTTTGCCGTCTCGAAGCAGCTGTTTACCCAACGTAGGGATCGGGACATGGGTCTTAATCATAACGTCTTGACAGGTTTTGTACAGATCGGCTTCAGCAATAGCCTTTTCATCAATTTTCATGGTGATAAGCCACAAACGCAGGCAGGCGGTCATGGCGTTGGCATCCATAGCGGCGCGCTTGTCCGGTGCAGCAATTTCAAAAGCTAAAATGCCTTCCGGGTCATAACCATTATCCTTAAGCCATTCGTAAGCGGTATATCGCCGGGCGTAATCCAGATCGGTGACCAGACGGTATACTTCGTAGCCACGCGCTCCAAGCCATTCTTCCAGGTACAGGTTGCGAACTTCATCATCGTCGCGGATGGTTTCAGGATCGTATTCCTGTTCGTTCAACCAGTCCCATGCCTTGGCAACGGTTACTTTCCAGGCCTCGTCCACCAGCCAGGCTCGCGCCAGTTCGGCCTCAATCTCTTCTTCCTTGGCGCCATCAAACACTGGTGTAATGGCGCGATACCCCAGACGTTTGGCAGCCCAACCCAGGTGAACTTCCAACACCTGACCGATATTCATACGGCCTGGCACACCTAATGGGTTAAGGATCAGGTCTACCTGTGTACCATCTTCCAGAAAAGGCATATCTTCCACCGAGACAACGCGGGAAATAACGCCCTTGTTACCATGCCGACCGGCCATTTTATCACCGGCTGTGATCTTGCGGCGCTGTGCTACAGAGACACGCACCATCATATCCACACCGGCCGAAAGGTCATTGTTATCTTCACGGGTGAAGACCTTTACATCTACTACCTTACCGCGCTCGCCATGCGGCATTCGCAGCGAGGTATCTTTTACATCGCGGGATTTCTCACCGAAAATAGCGCGCAGCAATCGTTCTTCCGGGGTAAGTTCTTTTTCGCCCTTGGGAGTGATCTTGCCAACCAGAATATCATTCGGACCAACCTCCGCCCCGATGCGAATGATGCCGCTCTCATCCAAATCTTTAATCGCGTCTTCGCCTACATTCGGGATATCGCGAGTGATCTCTTCTGGGCCGAGCTTGGTATCGCGGGCTTCGACCTCATATTTTTCTATATGAACAGATGTGAAGCGGTCTTCTTGCACCAGTCGCTCTGAGATCAGGATGGCATCTTCAAAGTTACCACCTTCCCAGGAAAGGAAAGCTACAACGCAATTCTGACCAAGAGCCAGCTCGCCGCCGTCAGTGGATGAAGAATCGGCGATAATATCACCTTTCTTTACGATCTGCCCCTTAACGACTGCCGGGCGTTGATCGATGCAAGTAGACTGATTGGAGCGCTGATACTTGCGCAGTTGGTAGGTATGCAGACCGCCGCCGACTTTCTCGCGCAGCACGATATCCTTGCCAGTGACCGATGTGACTTCACCATCTGCCTCTGCCACCACCACCTGCCCTGAATCGAGCGCAGCGTAATATTCCATCCCGGTAGAGACAGTGGGGACTTCTGGGCGGACGAGCGGCACAGCCTGGGCCATCATGTTCGAGCCCATTAAGGCGCGGTTGGCGTCATCATGTTCCAGGAAGGGGATCAACGCAGCACTAATACCCACTACTTGGTGGGGCGCCACATCCATGTAATCCAGGTTCTCAGGGTTATAAAAGTGAAAGCCAGAATGATACCGGCATGAAACACGGTTCCCTACATATTCGCTTTCGATACCCAGCACAGCATTGGCCTGAGCAATGACAAATTTATCTTCCGCATCCGCCGATAAGTACTCGATATCGTTGGAAACAAAGGGCACGATGAAGATCTCGCGATCAAGATTCTGAAGTTTTTGGAAGAGTTCATCACCAATACGTGTTTTGGAAGTAGCCAAAACCTGGCCATCTACAATTACATCTTCGCGCAGTAAACGCCCGTTCAAATTTGGATCGGTAGAGCGCATCACCTTGACGACGCGGCGGTAAGGCGTTTCGATGAAACCATATTCATTCACACGCGCAAAGGAAGCCAAACGGCCGATCAAACCAATGTTTGGGCCTTCAGGCGTTTCAATTGGGCAAATACGACCGTAGTGAGAGTGATGCACATCGCGCACATCGAAACCAGCACGCTCGCGGCGCAGACCACCTGGTCCCAATGCCGAAAGAGTGCGCTTATGGCGCAGTTCGGCCAGTGGGTTGGTTTGATCCATGAACTGCGAGAGCTGGCTGGAGCCAAAAAATTCGCGCAGCGCAGCAACAACCGGGCGGATATTGACCAGAGTGACCGGTGAAAGTTGCTCCTGGTCACGGATAGACATACGCTCCTTGATGACGCGCTCCATCCGGCGTAACCCGATGCGCAGCTTGTTCTGAATCAATTCGCCAACTGTTTTTACGCGGCGGTTGCCAAGGTGGTCGATGTCATCGGCATGCTCGACATTGTTATTGATCAGAATCATACGTCGAACAAGGCGAATAATGTCACTCTTTGTAATGGTGCGGTGCGGGATCGGAACACTCAGATCAAGCTTCTGATTCAGCTTATAACGGCCAACTCGCTCCAGATCATAATGACGTTGATCAAAGAGCTGTTCTTCCAGAAAAGCGCGGGCATTATCAAGAGTGGCAGGATCGCCTGGGCGCATGCGCTTAAAGAATTCGATCAGCGCGGCCTGAGCGATTGTCATGCTCCCAGTCAGTTCCCATTCCGGTTCCTGTCGCAAAGTCGAAGCAATGAACATGCGGTCTGGATTGGTATCTACATCCTGGAACAGCGAAACAATCTCTTCATCCGAACCGGTTTTGAGAGGGGAATCGGGCCGGCCATCACCAATAGCGGCCAGAGCGCGCAAGAAGACTGTGATCGGCACGGTGCGCTTGCGGTTGAATTTTAGAATGATGTGATCGTTCTTACGAGTTTCAAATTCCATCCAGGCGCCACGATCAGGGATCAACTTGGCCATCGCCAGAGAGCGACCTGTGGCACGATCTGTAGGAGCCTCAAAATATACACCTGGCGAACGAATAAGCTGAGAAACAACAACGCGTTCGGTTCCATTAATAATGAAGGTGCCCTTATCCGACATTTCAGGGAAGTCACCCAGGAAAATATCCTGCTTGATCGGCTCAGGAACATCTGGCCCGGCCAACAAGACAGAGACGTATAACGGGCTGGAATAGGTCAGATCACGTTCAACACATTCTTCAATATTATGCTTGGGGTCGCCGAACCAGTACTTAAGCCCCCACTCCTGGCTTTCGGGGCCACGGCTTGGGAAGTATAGTTTCATGCCCTTGTTGTATGATTCGATCGGCGAAACCTCATGAAAGAGATCACCAAGACCTTCTTTCTTAAGGCGCTCGAAAGAATCGAGCTGTACTTCGATCAGATTAGGGAGACGAAGGTCAACATTGATACGCGCGTAGTTTTTTCGGGAAATAGTCGCGGCCATCGAGTGCTCCTACGAGAAACAGGGATATATAAAACGAAAAAAACGCCATGCCACACAGCATGACGACGAAAGAGCATTATACCTGACAACCCGCCAGGCTGTCAATGATTTTTTCTATGATTTAATCCGGGAAAAGAAGACCCACTTCGAGATAATGCTGATTGGACTAAGCATCATTTGGTTGGGGATTCAGAATATACTTTTTTATAACCCCCCGATAAGCGATGGGCATGCGCCCAACCGTTTCACGCACCAACATGTCCAGAATTTCTATCCCTACCACGGATGCAATATGACCGCTGAGACTCTGGAGCAGGAGCGAATACACACTCGCGGCGGCTTGTGGTGATGCAAAAACGGCCTGATCATTGAGCCCGTTGATATGGACTGTCATATTCCAACCATGCGCACTCGCAGAAAAGTTTACATCATGGATGATCTGGTTAAAAACCATCCGACCAGTCAATTTCTCAAAATTTTCAAGCAGGCTGCCCATCATCTGAGAAAAAGCATGGTGCAGCAGATACTCACTCCATGCCAGCGTGGGTGGGTCGCTGCTGTACAGGGCGCAGGAAATTGGAATTTCCTGCCAGGCATGAATGGCCGCAAGACTGCCAGCCGAATGCAGAATTTTTTCTGGAGATATGAACAGGGTATAACTCGGAGGTATTCCTTGTCCGGGCACAAGCGCAAGGGCATCAGCGCCAGGCCAGCGAACATGAACCAACGCAGGCAAGGGTTGTTCCAACCAGGCCGCAAACTGCGGGACGATCGCAGGTCCGCTGAATGACTGGCAAGGTGTTTCACCCCACTGCTCAATAAGTATCCTGATAATACGCACGCCTTGAGGCGTAAGCGCCAAGCTGCGCAATACAGCTGCGGGGCTGCCAGTGCTCATACTTTCGACCCAGGCCGTTGCATCCAGGCGAACTGCTGCCTCACCCAGTTGATACACATTCACCAATTCCCCACGCACAAACAACAAGGAATGGCTGGGGAGGCCGGTTAAATCCACGACCACCAGCCCGGTCTGTAAATCCTGCCGGCAGGTCTGGATGAATGCGCCAAGCCGACCCGCAGGCGCAAGATTCGGTTCAGTCGAAGCTGGAAAAGAGAGGGATGTCTTCATAGTAATATTCCAGTGTAATATTAACACATACTAGCGCTTTGAAACCGTGCAGACCCGTTTCAAGAACGTTTCAGCTTTGGCGGTGTTTATAAATTGACTAAACTTGTACCAATATTCGACAAACGTTGTAGAATAGAAATTCAAAATATTCATGGAGGAAAAATGGCGGAGACTCTGGAAAAAAACGATAAGCGCGAGATTTTTGGATGGGCAATGTATGACTGGGCGAACAGCGCCTTCAGCACCACGGTTGTGACAGTTTTCTTAGGCCCATATCTCACGGCAATCACCAAAGCCGCTGCCGATGCGAATGGTTTTGTCTACCTGCTCAGTTACCCTGTAAAATTCGATTCCTATTTCACATTTTTAATTTCGGCATCGGTCCTTCTGCAGGTCACTTTTCTGCCCATACTTGGAGCATTGGCGGATTATTCCCATATCCGAAAACAATTGATGCAGCTTTTCGCGGTACTCGGTTCAGTGGCCACCATCCTGATGTTCTTCATAACACCAGGGGGGCACTGGTTCGCGGGGATTTTATTCCTGATAGCCAATATCGCCTTTGGTGCCTCAATGGTATTTTACAACTCGTACTTACCCAGCATCGCCAGTGAAGACAAACGTGACTCGGTCTCATCGTACGGTTGGGCAATGGGTTATTTGGGTGGGGGTCTTCTGCTGCTGCTCAACTTGATCATTTTCCTTTTCAAAGACAAGATCGGGCTGGATGGCAATATGGTTGCACGCATCAGCCTGGCATCTGCCGGTGTGTGGTGGTTGGTTTTCTCCTTTTTCACATTCTTTCGCCTGCGCCCACGCCATGCCATGCGCCCGCTGCCTGAAGGTGAAAATTACTTCACCATTGGTTTTAAACAATTATCAGACCTGATGAATTACCCACGCAACACAGTGACTGCCTTAATGATGATGCCCCTGCTCATCCCTGTGCTGCTCATCCTGAGACTGCCAATCTGGATTGCTTTACTGCCAGGCGCCGGGCCAATTGCGATCATGGTCATCTTTATGGTCAAAAAATCGCGCAGTCTCCCCGAAGCAATGAAATTTCTGGCAGCCTACCTGCTTTACAATGACGGGGTTCAGACGGTCATCAGCATTTCAGCCATTTTTGCCGCCAATGAACTTGGTATGGAATCGACCCAGTTAATCCTGGTGATTCTGATGATACAGTTTGTGGCCTTTATCGGTGCGCTCGGTTTCGGCAAGTTGGCCGAAAAAATCGGGGCCAAACAGGCCATCCTTTTGAGCCTGGTTATTTGGAGCGGAGTTACGATATACGCTTTTGCCGGTATGACAAGCACAGCCATTGTGCTCGGAATTCAGCAGCGCCAATTGGAATTTTGGGCGCTTGGTTTTGTGCTTGCGCTTGTTTTGGGCGGTTCGCAAGCCCTCAGCCGCAGTTTATTTGCCCAAATGATCCCCGCCGATCAGGAAGCCGAGTTTTACTCCTTTTACGAAATCTCTGAAAGAGGTACATCCTGGCTGGGCACATTTACCTTTGGCATTGTTAACCAGGTGTTCAGCAGTCTTCGTCTAGGCATACTTTCAGTTATCTTGTTTTTCATCGCCGGGCTGATCTTGCTCCCATTCGTCAATGTTACCAAAGCCATGAAAGAGTCCAAGCACATCGAGTAAGACACACTATCCATTAACGAGAAAATCGTTGGATCACGCACTCGGAATAGCTCTACTTACCGGGAAACAACTCGGCCTGGGGCCATCAATGCATCAGAGCTTCGGCAGCACAATCGACTGTTGTTTCTGATATTTGCCTTTCTTGTCAGCGTAGGATGTTTCACATTCATCATCAGCTTCAAAGAAGAGCACCTGTGCCAGGCCCTCATTGGCATAGATCTTGGCAGGCAGTGGGGTGGTGTTTGAAATTTCGAGCGTAACAAAACCCTCCCATTCCGGCTCGAAAGGCGTTACATTCACAATAATACCGCAGCGCGCATAAGTTGACTTTCCAAGGCAAATCGTCAACACCTTGCGCGGAATGCGAAAATATTCCACAGTTCGAGCCAGCGCGAACGAGTTCGGAGGAACGATACACACCTCCCCGCTGAAATCGACCATTGACTTGGTATCGAAGTTTTTCGGATCAACCGTCGCAGAGAAAACATTGGTAAATATCTTAAACTCATCCGCCACACGAACATCATACCCATACGATGAAACCCCATACGAAATAACTCCCTTACGTACCTGAGTATCAACAAATGGCTCGATCATGTGATGCTCATGCGCCATCTTTCGTATCCAGTGATCAGGTTTTAATCCCATGCAATTCTCCTTGGTCTAAAATAATATGGAGGTCAGCCTGACCCTCTACTTCACAAAAAACTTTACAAACGTCAAACGGGCTGGTTCTATTTTTACCACCTGTTCGTAAATTTTATCGTTATAAATCAGAGTCAAACGGTACTCCCCGGCTGGAAGTTCACCCACCAGAAATTTTTCCTGAAAATAATCATCAGGATTGACCGGCTGGGCGCCATTAATTACGTAGGATTCGGCCGATCCTACTGAAAACACGTTGAGCACACCGTTATTAATCCACTGGATATTGAGCTTACCGCTGATCGAATTCCCGGACGCGTCCTGGATGCGCCCCGCCAGCACACCGCTACCTGGCAATGGCGCAAGCCACAATTCCGGATTGCGTGTAGAGCGATAATCATTTGCCCCAAGCCTCACTTCAAAATGCAAATGGCTGCCAATGGCAATGCCGGTTGCACCCACCTGTCCGATCTGCTCACCAGCGCTGACCTTCTGTCCGACCTGCACATTGATCTTGAACTGATGGGCATACAGGCTGTAAACAGCCGGCGCAAATCCCTCAAAATGATGCTCAATCACAACCACATTCCCATAAAACCCTGGGACCAATGCCAGCGCAACCTTTTGGTCATTATCAGCAAAAACCACCACCCCATCAGCCACGGCTAATACAGGTGTGCCCTGGGCATTGGCAAACTCGACACCATGATGCGGCTCTCTTCTCCCTTCCTGGGTACTGCCGTATCGATAGGTATGATCAACCGAATCATTGCCGCTCGCTGCAATCGGTCGCTGCATCAGGAAGTGTCCATCCAAAATACAACTGTCCTGCAGCGCAAAACAATTGGCAGTTGGTGTGGCAGAGACCTCAATCCGCAGCGAAACGGTAGGCGTGGCGGTTAGGGTTTGAGATGGTTCAAGCCGAGGCATCAGAGTCAACGTTGGAATTACCACCCTGGTAGACGACACAGCCGTTGTCCCAGACACAGGCAGGACCGGCGCAGTAACCGGCACACACCCAACCCATAAAACTGCGCAAAGCGCCAGCAGCCATATTTTCCGGATGATCACTTGAAACACAGCGCGGTTGAAAGAACAGCACATTCTTAATACCCGCTGTTCTCTTCCAGGGAACCCTGGAAACCGGGAAAAACAAGGCCTGCGCGTACCTCCAGTGCCTGACGAATCTGGGTTTCCAGCAGCGCGGCACGTGTTTCAAGTTCCCTCAATTCAACCAATAAGGGAGTGCCGGCCGATTTATCCACAAGGCTGTTGATGTTGATGCGCACATTGGTACCGGCGGCTGTCAATGCTGCGCGCGCCATGGCTGCGCCTGAGGCTCCATCACTAATGGCATTTAAATTGCCGCTATGGATCACCTCGCCAGCCAATTCGATCACACGTATCGCGAGCCTGGCGGCCTGCAGCGGCACCTGCGCGGCATTCAGCGTTGCGCGCTCAATCTCACCCAACCGCAGTTGTTCCAATTCAACTGTATCTTTAGGCAGCCTGAAGGCCATCATCACTGCTTCAAAAGCTGCGGCATCCTCAGACACTGCGGCAGACAGCCTCGCGCGCACAGCTTCGGCCTCGCTTAAGATTTCACGCATGCGCGCTTCAACCGCAGCATATTTTTTCTTACCAAGCGTCAGGCCAGCCACCATCGCCACCAGACCAGCGCCCATTGCCCCGGCATAAGCTGCCGCAGAGCCACCACCCGGTGCCGGGGATGCGCTGGCCAACGCATCCAAAAAGTTGACAGCCTCAGAAGGATTTTTTACTTGTTCAGATGATGCGGCTGCACTTAAGCGCGTCTCCAGCACTTGATCCGATTTAAATTGGTCGAGCTGGGTATACCACACCGCGGCATCAACCAGGGCTTCCTGCGGAATTAAGCCCACCAGTTCGCTGTGGTGAATCCCAATCCCGAAGCGCTGCGCTTCGCGCCGAATGGTCTCCACCACACGGGCAATCGGCGTCTGGCGAAAATCAGTCAGGTTCATTGAAACTTGCGCGCGTCCATCAACGAGAAAACCCGCCGCCTTGACAAAGCGGAAACCACCCGAGGACTGGCGCATTGCCTTGGCGATCGCTTTCGCAACAGACACATCCGCGCTGGTCAGATAAACATTAAAGGCCACCAGGGGTGCGCGCGCGCCGATGACAGTGGCTCCGGCAGAACCAAGCTTCGCTGGGCCATAATCGGGAGTGCGCCGCGGGTCAGTCCCCACTTCCTTCTTCAAGCCCTCATATTGACCCTTACGGATCACCTCCAGGTTGGTGCGATCAGAACGGGTGGCAGCAGCTTCATATAAGTAGACAGGAATCTTCAATTCATCCCCGACTCGGGCTGCCAGCCGGCGAGCCATCGCAACACACTCATCCATGCTCACAGCGCTGATCGGAACAAACGGTACAACATCCGTTGCGCCAATGCGCGGGTGTTCGCCGGTGTGCAAATTCATATCGATCAAGTCGGCAGCTTTCTGGATGGCGCGAAAAGCCGCCTCTTCCACTCCGGCTGGCGACCCAGCAAAGGTAAGAACAGTGCGGTTGTGATCGTTATCGGAAGAACGATCCAGGATGCTGATACCGGGTACAGAAGCAGCCGCCTGTACGATTTGGTCTATAATTTCCGGACGGCGCGCCTCAGAAAAATTGGGGATACATTCGACAATTTGGGTCATATTTCGATGGGTGTTGAACGGTTGGATATTCGAATCTGGCCGGTGACCGGCCAAACAATGCGCAAATTATGCCACACAATTCAACTTCAATCGTGAATTATCCTTGGGCATCTTACCCATTGAGTTATGTGCACCAAGTCCCGGATTCTGCATATTTTCCACAGACTCTTCTGGCCAAACCCATAAAGGTTCTTCGATAAAGATGATGCGAATCAGGTTTGATTCTAATAAAAAAAGTGTCTTGTAGTTGCGCGATGCGCTCAACGGCATGGTAAAATTCATGTCATGCGATCATTCCCCGTCATCTGCCTGATCATTGCCCTGGCTCTCAGTTCCTGCACTCGCAACGCACCCATCGATACAAGCATCACTCCCGTCGTTGTCGTTCCCAGCCCGGTTACCCCTGGCCAACCGGAAGTTGTACCGGTTGAAACCTACCTGCATCCCACCCGCCAACCAGGGCAGGTCATCGCCAGCCCCACACCAAACCAATCGTCAGTCATAACATCACCCATCCTGCCATTGGCCACGTTCACCCCTCTGCCCCAAAATGCCCAATCCATTATGCCTGCAACCATGACCCCCGGGCTGCAAAGCTATACTGTGCTGGATGGGGAATACCCGGGTTCCATTGCTGAAAAGTTTGGCGTCAGCGTCGATGACCTGTTAGCCGCTAACAAAATGAATACCGATACGATCATCTACCCCGGCGACTCGATCCTGATACCCAATACCAGCAATCAATCCGCCACCGGAACAACCGACAACAGCAGCATAAACCTGGTAAGCAACAGCGCATATTTCAAGATCATCCCCGATTCTGAGCTGGTCTACGGCCCGCTCAGTTCGCTTCTCGATGTAGAAGCATTTATTAAGAAAAAAGACGGCTATCTGGCATACTACACGCAAGATGTCGATGGCGAAACTCTCACCGGTGCGCAAATCATCATTCGCATTGCCCAAAATTACTCAGTAAACCCGAGGCTGCTGCTAGCCTTGCTGGAATATCGCGCCAACTGGGTTACCAATGCCAATCCGGCTCCATCCACTGATGATAGACCCATCAGTTACATAGATGATTACCACTATGGTTTGTTTCGACAGCTCTCCTTTTCGGCTGATAGGCTGAATGAAGGCTTCTATCGATGGCAGGAGAAAAAAGAACAAAGCTGGACCTTGATCGATGGCACGCAAATCGTTCCCGCGGTGGGAATCAACCCCGGCACAGCAGCGGTCCAACATCTTTTCGCCATGCTGGATGACCAAACCACCTGGGCAATCGATACCGGTCCGAATGGTCTGTTCGCCACCTATAACACCCTCTTTGGCTACCCATTCGATCTGTCCATCGAGCCCCTACTCCCAACAGGTTTATCTCAACCCACCCTGGCGCTGCCCTTCCACTCAGGCGAGATATGGCAGTTCACAGGGGGACCACACGCCGGCTGGGTGCAGGGCTCTGCCTGGGCCGCGCTCGATTTTGCCCCGCCCGGTGACCCGATCGGCTGCGGCACTACTGAGGCATGGACGACCGCAGTTGCTCCCGGATTAATTATTCGCGCCAATAACGGCGCCGTGTTGGAAGATTTGGATGGCGATGGAATTGAGCAAACCGGTTGGACCATCCTTTACATGCACATGGAAAACCGTGACCGTGTTCAACCAGGTACGCGCGTTCAAGTGGGCGACAAAATCGGTCACCCATCCTGCGAGGGTGGAGAGGCAAATGCAGCGCACTTACATTTAGCCAGACGCTACAATGGGGTATGGATTTCGGCTGCCGACCCGAAAATTCCTTTTGTGCTGGATGGCTATGTCGC
The DNA here is from genome assembly GCA_903846015.1 of uncultured Anaerolineae bacterium. Taxonomy (GTDB): domain Bacteria; phylum Chloroflexota; class Anaerolineae; order Anaerolineales; family Villigracilaceae; genus UBA5195. Next base: position 20,853 of record CAIMZS010000352.1, read on the forward strand.
CAGCGGTAGTGAGAAGGAATACGATGGTTGGCTTAAAAAGGGCAACCAGGTGATCGAAGCCTGGGATGGCATCAACAGCGCCAATCAAATCAAGAAGTAAGCTTTCCAATATTAACGCGAAGCTGAAAACATACGTTGGGCTTGCTCGGCGATGCCACGCTGGTTCGCAACCACTTGGTATGGAAACGTTCCAGGTCTTAAACAATGACACGGTTTTTAAATCGGTGAAGGTTAATTCGGGCGGGTATGGCATTTCGTGGAATGATGTCGTCGAAGTTGTGATGACATCAGAACAGGTAATTTGCAACATTATTTCAAGCTAACACCGCATCCACCGAAAATTACTGGCTATGCGCCACGCTTTCAGGGGGTCTGTCTCAAACGGCAGCCGCTTCGCGTCAAGTTCCGTCCTTACAAGTAACGCCAGCCGGAAGCTTGCCCCTTGCATAACAGGCAATTGGCTTCAGACACCTGGATAGTTATACTAAGAATAAAAGAAAGGTATAACCAATGGCTACTACTATAAAAACGGCTATTTCTATTCAGAAAACGTTGTTTGAGCAGGCTGAAAGTCTGGCTCAACAACTCAATATGTCCCGCAGCCACCTTTTCGGGCTGGCAATTGAGACTTTTGTCAAAAATCACCAGAATCAAATTTTGTTGGACGAAATCAATCAGGCCTATTCTGACCTGCCTGATTAGAAAGAAACAATTCGGCTCTCCAAAATGCGCAAACCACACCGTAAACTTGTGGAGAGCGAATGGTAATCAATCAAGGTGACATCTATTGGGTCGAATTAGAGCAACCGTCCGGGTCAAAACCAGGTTACAGCCACCCGCATGTTGTTGTTGAGAATAACGTATTTAATGCCAGCAAGATAAATACCGTGATCGTTTGCGCATTGACTTCAAATTTAAAACGAGCGCAAGCGCCGGGGAATGTTTTGCTTGAACAAGGGGAAGCTGATTTACCCAAACAAAGCGTTGTTTTGGTTTCGCAAATTTTCACGGTAGATAAATCACAACTGGGGGAATTTATTGGTAAATTATCTGAGCGCTGGGTAAGGCAAATATTGGAAGGCATTCATTTGTTGACCGAACCCCGCAATCTTGAATAACGCAATCCAAATTCAAGTACCTTCGCAAGCATAAAGCCAGCCAACACCGCATTCACCAGACAAGTGCAACAGCGTTCAAAGCCAAATCTTATCCGTTGAGTAAAAATCCGATTACTTTGAAAATCGTAAGTTTTTTGTTTCGGTATCCACCCCAAATAGTGACGTATGTCAATTGACGCGAGGGGCATCCATAACATATACTGAAGTTTGAAATTATTATCAACGGAGGGGCGCATGGCAGATTTGACCGGACATTCTTTAGGTCGCTATCCCATCGTCGCACAACTTGGCAAAGGGGGTATGGTGAAAATTCTTAAGAAATTTAAACTCAACTTAACCTTGAAGTACCAAATTCGCAAACTCTTCATCACCATATTAATGGGCCTGATTGGTTTCGTGCTGATGGTTGGACTGCTGAGCTGTAATGCATCGGGTGCTGCTGCGCCGATCATTTCAACCAGCACAGCCACCCAGACCGCCGCTCCAACCGCATCACCAACCACACAGACAACCAACAC
>CAIMZS010000353.1 GCA_903846015.1 uncultured Anaerolineae bacterium
CACCCGATGTCTATGAAGGATCACCAACCATTGTAACACTTTTCATGGCTACCGTAGTTAAAACAGCTGGTTTTGCAGCTTTCTACCGGTTTTTCGTGATTATGGTTCCAATAGGTCATATTTGGCAGGATGTCGTTTGGGTGTTGGCAGCGGTAACTTTAATTGGCAGCAACCTGGCAGCTTTGAATCAAAAGGAGATGAAACGGCTGCTTGCCTATTCCTCTATTTCTCATTCAGGCTTCATGCTGATTGCAGTATTGGCGATGAGTAAACTCAGTCCCGAAAGCCTGCTCTTTTATGCCTGTGCCTATTCGTTTGCCTCTATAAACTTAAATGTCAGGTAAACTTAACAGGCAGATGGTAAAACATCTGCCTGTTATTATTTTATTAATGGAGTGAATTAATGAAGCATATTCATGGATCGGTCGAGGTGGTTTGCGGGTCGATGTTCAGCGGCAAGACAGATGAACTCATTCGCCGCATGAGGCGGGCAGTCATTGCGCGGCAGAAGGTGCAGGTGTTCAAACCTGCAATTGACGTGCGCTATGCTGTTGAAAAGGTTACCTCCCACGCCGGCGCAGATTTTGATGCCACTCCGGTTGAAAAAGCCGCCAACATCCTGGAGAAGCTGGATGCAGATACGACCGTGGTCGGAGTGGATGAGGCTCAATTCTTCGATGATGGTATTCTTGAAGTGACCACCCGCATGGCCAAAAATGGAATCAGGGTGTTGGTGGCCGGGCTGGACCAGGACTTTCGCGGCGAGCCGTTTGGTCCCATGCCGATGCTGATGGCAGAGGCCGAGCATGTCGACAAGCTCCAGGCTATTTGCATGGTTTGTGGCGAACCTGCCAGCCGCACGCAGCGGCTGGTTAATGGCAAACCGGCGCGTTATGACGATCCGGTTGTGATTGTGGGCGCTTCCGAAATGTACGAGGCGCGCTGCCGAAAGCACCACGAGGTGCCGCGTTAAGCGCTGGTGACAACTTTGTGCCAACTTACGAACTGCAAAGAAGAATTTCGCAGATTCGTTTTTAAAATATTCGCTCGGGACGACTTTTAAAGGCTTTATCCACGCAATAAACTAACCACAAGAACCAAAACTCAGAAAATTGCCGGAGAAGCACAAAATACCATCCTTTTCGTGACCTTCGTTTTTTTTGCGTGGTTCGTGGTTTGAATACATTAGCCAAAACCATCCGATCAGACGATCTAAAATGTGGAGTAATACTTTTATAACCTATATGAATAAAAATACAGCGAAGGAGTGATAATGCAAGATTACAAAGACATATTGGCTGAAGTACTTATTGATGAACAGGCCCTTCAAAAACGCGTAAAAGAGCTTGCAGATTTGATCAACATTGATTACGCTGGTGATAAGATTTTACTCATTTGCATTTTACGGGGGGCCCTGCCCTTTATGGTTGACCTGATGCGTCACCTGACCGTGTTGAATGCGATTGACTGCATGGCGGTCTCTTCGTATGGTGAAGGTGCGCGTGAAACAACCGGAAATGTGCGCATGACTCTGGATTTAAAAACCAATATCGAGGGCAGGCATGTCATCCTGGTGGAGGATATTGTTGACAGCGGCCATACTATTGCGCATGTTCTTAAAATTCTTTGTACCCGCAACCCGAAATCGCTCAAGGTTTGCGCCTTGCTGGACAAGGAATCGCGTCGCGAAGTGATTGTCCCGATCGATTATTGTGGTTTTAAGATTGCCAACAAGTTTGTTTTTGGTTATGGGCTTGATCTGGATGAGTATTACCGCAACCTTCCTTTTGTCGGTGTTGTAGATTTGAACCGTTTTAACCCCAACGACTAAAAAACGAATCATAGAAACGGAGAGCACCAATGCAGGAATACCAGGAATTTATTGATGAAGTGCTGGTTGATCAGGCCGCAATAGACAAGCGTGTGCGTGAATTGGGAGCGCAGATCAGTCATGACTATGCCGGACAGGATCTGCTGGTGGTCTGCCTGCTGCGCGGCGGGATTACGTTCACCGCCGATTTGACGCGCTTTATCAGCATCAGTCACGAACTGGATTGCATGTCACTTTCATCCTATGGGGTCGGGCATTATGCCACCAGCGGGAATGTGCGCGTCAACCTGGATTTGATGACTAACATTGAAGGCCGGAATGTTTTGCTGGTAGAGGATATTGTCGATAGCGGGCGCACGCTTTCGCATGTGCTGACCATGCTGCAAACACGCAATCCCAAGAGCGTGCGGGTTTGTGTGCTGCTTGACAAAAAAATGCGGCGGGAAGTGCCCGTTTTTGCCAATTATGTGGGCTTTGATGTTCCTGATAAATATATTTTTGGCTATGGAATCGATATCGACGAGCATTACCGCCATTTACCCTTTATTGCGACCGCTGATCTTGCCAAGTATAAGAAACCCGCCGATTAGGACTTATGACAGAAAGCCCACCTTCCGATGCAGTTGTCTACGCCGGGCGATGGGTCGCGCTCGTGCGCGGTAAGATTGTTTCTCAGGGTGAGACCCGCGAGGAAGCATTTCAATCCGCGCGCTACACACGCCGCAAGGAAAAAGTGGAAATTCGTTTTATGCCTGTCATGCCATTTAATTCACCCTTATTAGATTTAGTGCGCGCCGTGGTGCCGGTTGATGCGCCAGTTTACCTGGTTGGCGGCGCGGTGCGCGATGCGGTTCTAGGACGCGCCACCCATGATCTGGATTTTGCCGCTCCGCGAGGGATGAAGCTGGCAAGAAAAGTTGCTGACGGTCTTTCGGGGGCTTATTTCCCTTTAGACGAAGCCTTTGATACAGCGCGTGTCATCCTGGAAAACCCGGACGGTACGCGTGATTGTCTTGATTTTGCTGGGTACCGTGGCGATTCCCTGGAGGCTGATTTGCGTGGACGGGATTTCACCATCAATGCCATTGCGATGGATATTCACAGCGGTGAGATTCTTGATCCGCTCGGCGGGGTAAAGGACATCCGTGAAAAACGTATCCGCGCTTGCAGCCCTACCTCGCTTAGCGATGATCCGATCCGTATTTTGCGCGCTGTGCGCATGGCGGCGGGTTTTGATTTTTCGATTGAACTGCAGACACGCGCCTCCATGAAGTCCGCGGTTGCGCTGCTGCCGAAAATTTCGCCGGAACGTGTACGCGATGAACTGTTTAAAATACTGGCAGGTGCGCGCCCGGATGCCGCCATGCGCGCGCTTGAAATGCTGGGTGTTTTGCCAGGCCTGCTGCCTGAGCTGACCGAGCTGAAAGGCGTCGAACAATCCGCCCCGCATGTTTACGATGTCTGGACGCATACACTGGCGGTTTTGCGTCACCTGGAAGGTATTTTGGGAGCCCTGGCGCCTCGGTATGATGAGAATAAGGCCAATGCAGATTTGATGAACGGGCTGCTTGTGCTGCGCCTGGGAAGGTATCGTGCACAGATCAGCCAACATCTCGGCACCTTATTGAACCCGGATCGCTCGGCGCGCGCACTGTTATTTTTTGCGGCCCTGTATCACGATGTCAGCAAGCCGCAAACCAGGACAATCGAAGAAGGTGGGCGCATCCGCTTCCTGGGGCATGATGAACTCGGTGCTCGTACTGCCGGGGAGCGCGGCGCAGCCCTGCGCTTGAGCAACGACGAGTTGGAGCGGCTGCGCACCATCATCAAGCTGCACATGCGCGTTCATTTCCATGCCAGCCGGAAAGAAGCCGGGGTGGAGATCAGCCGCAGGGCCCTATATCGTTTTTTTCGCGACAGCGGCGAGAGCGGCGTCGATTTGATCTTGCTGGCGCTGGCGGATACGCGTGCCACCTATGACCATGCCATGACCCAGGATCATTGGGCGGCAGCGTTGGATGTGAGCCGGGCTCTGCTGGAAGCGTGGTATGAAAAAGCTGAAGAAATCATCAGACCTCCGCAATTGATTAATGGGGGTGATTTGATCAAGGAATTCAAACAAAAACCAGGTCCTGAAATTGGGAAGTTGCTGGAAGCCGTTCGTGAGACTCAGGCAGCTGGGAATCTGTCTACTCGCGCAGAAGCCCTGGCTTTTGTGCAAGGCTGGCTGGCAAAGGCGCGGGAAAAGTGAGCTGAAATTGGAAAAGATGGCTGTAAATGGGATATCACTGGCGTATGAACGGAGTGGAACAGGTGCGCCCTTGTTGTTGGTGCACGGTTTTCCCCTGGATCACCGCTCCTGGCAGCCGCTGGTTGCCTATCTGCAGGCCAGATTTGACGTGATCCTGCCCGATTTGCGTGGGTTTGGCCAATCTGATGCGCCGCCGGGTTGTTATGATATGGAAGGGTTGGCGTCTGATCTGGCCGCGCTTTTGGATGGGTTGGGGATTCAAAAGACTTTTATTGCCGGTCATTCGATGGGCGGTTATGTCAGCCTGGCATTTGCCCGGTCCGTACCTGCCAGGGTATTGGGGTTGGGTATGATCTCTTCACAAGCTATCGCAGACCTGCCCGAGCGTAAAACTGGTCGTTATGCCACTGCCGGGCAGGTGGCCATTCATGGAATGAGCGCGGTGGCTGAGATGGCAGAGAAGCTCACTGCGAATGCGGATCAGCAACCTTTTTTTCGAGAATTAATCTTGAGCCAGTCTCCGCAGGGTGTTATGGGTGCGCTGATGGCCATGGCAGAACGCCCGGATTCAAGCGCCTTGCTGCCATCGTTTCAATTTCCGGTTGTGCTTGTGCATGGATTGGCGGATAATTTGATTCTGCCCCAGCGTTCCCGTGAGATGAAAGCGCTTCTGCCGCAGGCAGAATTGTTCGAGCTTTCGGGTGTAGGTCACTCTCCTGCTGTCGAAGCGCCTGATGAAACCGCGCGTTGCCTGCAAAAGCTCTTGCGTGAGTAGGAAGATTAAACACAACCTGCCCGCTCACCAGATAATTGGCAGGCGGGCAGGTTGTGCAAGCCAGACTGATTAAGGATATATTTCGCTCAGGACGGGTTCGTAAGCGCAGCGGCAGCCGTGATTGTGTGAGCAGCCTTCATGCGGCAGGGTTGGAACGGACTGCTTGGGAAATGTACCGCGCGATTCATAACACAACGGACATGCATCGTTGGCGACATTGATACGAACTGCGCTTACCCGAGGGTTAAGCAGAAATTTCTTTCTGGCCACCGCGCTGTTGGAAAATTCGCGCAGATCAGCCTTACAGTTACCACAGTTTGTATTTGTATCCGGGGAAGATGCATTGCAGCGTGAGCAAGTTTGCACGACCGGCCTCCTGATTTTATTTTTAATTCATTGTACTCTTGGCGGTCAGGCCTGCAAAGGTTTTTGTTGGTAATTAATCGGATCAAGTGGTAATGTAGTCATGTCAAATTGTCTCATCATGGTTGAGCGGTTGTTTTCCACCTTGTGGCGGCGGGTCAGAGTATTGATGTGCGCTAACAGCACGTTAGTGGGAACAGGTTTGATCAGATAATCATCTGCGCCAGAGTCGAGCGCAGCGGATATCACTTTGGGGTTATCGAGGGCCGATAAGATGATTATTGGTGTTGTGGTGGAGGCGCGCAGGGTCGTGCAGACCTGCCAACCGTCAGTTCCGGGCATCATCAGGTCCAGCAAGATGACATCAGGCTTTTCGGAAAGGGCTGTAGTGATGCCATCTGCCCCACTGTTGCATGAAAATACATTCATGCCATAACTGCGCAATAATACCGCTAACATTGTGGTCATGTAAGAATCGTCATCAATTGTAAGTACTTTTAGAGTCATGATAAATCCTTTCAGAAGTATTATGCCAGACTTTGTGGGGAAATGACTTTGCATTTCGTTTACAACTGCTTTATGATAAGTTGTAGTCAGTAATGAGCCGATTTGAAATATGAAAACGTAATGGATGAGTATGTATTAATATTGTCGTAAGTCGAAAGGTGTTTGTGGTAAACTTTATTTGTTATGCATTTATCATAGCTATCATATCTTTCTTATTAGGAGGCCAAAATGGCAAAGAAATGGGTTTATCTGTTTGAAGAAGTTGCGGAAGCTGAAAAGTACACTGGTTCTTGGGAGGGCGTGCGCGCACTTCTGGGTGGCAAAGGTGCTGGATTGGCGGACATGACACGCGCGGGTGTCCCTGTACCGCCAGGGTTTACGGTTACTACCGAAGCGTGCAATGAATTCCGAAAAACTGGCAATTTCCCCGAAGGCCAGTCCGAGCAAATGTTGACAGCTTTAAAGGTGGTTGAGCAGCATTCCGGAAAAAAATTCGGGGACCCGTCGAATCCGCTGCTGGTATCGTGCCGCTCCGGCGCCAAATTCTCCATGCCTGGCATGATGAATACAATCCTGAATATTGGTTTGAATGATGTTGTTGTTGACGGCATGATCAATCTGACCGGGAACCCGCGTTTTGTGTGGGATTCTTATCGCCGCCTGGTTGAAATGTTCGGCACTACCGTTTTTAATCTGGATGATGAGATCTTCGAACATCCGATGGCTAATTTGAAGGCCCAAAAAGGTTACAATCTCGATACTGAGATGACTGGTGAAGACTGGAAAGAGCTGGTCGGGGTATTCAAAGAAGCTTTTACGAAGCATGTCGGGTTTGACTTTCCTCAGGATGTTTACAAACAACTTACTCTCTCTACTGAAGCCGTTTTTAATTCTTGGATGGCAGACAAGGCGAAAACTTACCGAAAGAAAGAAAAAATTTCTGAAGACCTGGGGACTGCAGTCAACATTGTGACGATGGTTTTCGGTAATATGGGTGATGATTCTGCTACTGGAGTGGCTTTCACCCGCGATCCGTCAACTGGCGACAAGAAAATGATGGGTGCGTATTTGGTCAATGCCCAAGGCGAGGATGTTGTGGCGGGTATCCGCAACACCGACCCAGTTGAAAAAATGAATAATACAATGCCCGAGGTTTACAACCAGTTCATGGAAATTACAGCTCGTCTTGAAAAGCATTATCGTGATGTTCAAGATGTTGAATTTACCGTTGAACGTGGTAAATTATGGATGCTGCAAACTCGAAATGCAAAGCGCACTGGTGCTGCATCTGTAAAAATTGCTGTCGATATGGTCAATGAAGGCCTGATCACAAAAGAAGAAGCAGTAAAGCGTGTTAGTACCGACCAGGTTGATTTCTTATTGCATCCTCAGTTTGACAGCAAGGCTAAGCAAGAAGCTGGAAAGGCCGGTAAATTCCTGGCCAAGGGTGTCAATGCATCCCCGGGTGCTGCTCTCGGCCAGGTCTATTTTGATGCAGATACTGCTCAAAGGATGGCTAAGGAACAAGGACAGGATGTAATCATGGTGCGCCCGTTCACCAAGCCGGATGATGTGCATGGAATGATTGCGTCAAAAGGCGTTCTAACAAGTGAAGGTGGTGCCAGTTCACATGCGGCAGTCGTGGCCCGCCAATTTGGCATACCTTGCGTTGTCGGGACGAGCTCCGTCAAAATTAACCTGCAAACTCGTTCGATGGAAGCCAATGGCATTACTATTAAGGAAGGTGAATGGATATCCGTTGATGGAGCCACCGGTGAAGTTTTCCAGGGTAAAATCCCCACAATTCAGCCCAACCTGGAGGAACAGGTTGAATTGATGACGCTTCTAACATGGGCGGATGAGATTTGTTCCCGCGAAGATATTCGTATCATGCCGGATGGCCGCAAAAGCCGCGGTTTGCAGGTGTGGGCCAACGCAGATTATCCCAAGGATGCCCGCCGCGCCCGCGCGTATGGCGCCCAGGGCATCGGATTATGCCGCACTGAGCACATGTTTTTCGAACCAGAACGCTTGCCGATCGTACAAAAGATGATCCTGGCGGATACCAGCGAGGAACGCACCAAACAACTTGACCTGCTGCTGCCCAGCCAGCGCAAGGACTTCGATGGCTTGTTTGAAGCCATGGACGGGCACCCGGTCATTATCCGCCTGATCGATCCGCCGCTGCATGAGTTCATGCCTGATGAAGAGAAACTGTTGGAAGAAGTCATCACTATGCGTGTCAAGGGTGAGACTGATGGGCTGGCCGAGAAGGAACACCTGCTGAATGCCATCAAAGGCTTGCACGAATCCAACCCCATGATGGGTCTGCGCGGTGTACGTCTTTCCATCGCCATGCCTGAAATCGTTGAGATGCAGGTACGCGCCATCTTTGAAGCCGCTGCCGATTGCGCCCTGCGCGGTATCGTGGTCAAGCCCGAAGTGATGATCCCGCTGACTGGCACCGTCAAAGAATTGGAATGGATCCAGCCCAGGCTTGTGCGTATTGCCGCAACTGTTCTGGCAGAGAAGAAAGTTGCCAGGCTTGATTATAAATTCGGCACCATGATCGAAATTCCCCGCGCTGCAGTTACGGCCGGAGAGATTGCCAATCTGGCGGAATTCTTCTCTTTCGGTACCAATGATCTGACCCAGATGACCTTCGGTTACTCGCGCGATGACGCTGAACGCGCCTTCCTGGGCATCTATGTTGATGAGAAAATCCTACCCAAGAATCCATTCCAGACGATTGATCGCGATGGTGTTGGGCGGCTGATGCAGATCGCTATCAACGACGGACGCAAGAGCCGCCCGGACCTGGAAATTGGTATTTGCGGTGAACATGGCGGCGATCCTGAATCGATTGAATGGTGTCACATCATTGGTAACAACTATGTTTCCTGCTCACCTTTCCGTATCCCGATTGCGCGCCTGGCTGCCTCACACTCGGCCTTGAAGTACAGCGGTAGGATTGTTTTGGAAGACAAGTAACTCACTCACTCATTAGAATAAAAAAGACGCGCCGTAAGGCGCGTCTTTTTTATTCGTGCGATCAGCGGATGATGATCATCTGCCCAACGAAGATTATATTGGGGTTGGTAATAACGGGGTTTAGAGTGAGCAGTTTAGCCAGTGTTGTGCCGAATCTGGCGGCGATAATATTTAACGTTTCACCACTTTGAACGAAGTAAGAATTTGTGCCAGACGGCAGGTTGATCACCTGTCCAACGTAAATCAGGTTTTGATTGGATATCTGCGGGTTCACCTTCAGAATTGCTTCCAGCGTGGTGTTGAACCTGGCAGAAATTATTTTTAGCGTATCACCACTTTGAACAATATAGACATTTCCACTGACAGCGGGTGGAGGAGTCTGGCTGGTTCCAGAGCCGGGCACGCTCAAGCGTTGCCCTTCATAGATCAGGTTGATATTTGAAATCCCCGGATTCAGCTTGGCGAGATTTTCCAGGGTTATTGCAAAACGAACTGCCAGGGATTTTAAAGTATCACCATGGGCAACGATGTAGGTATTATAGCCATTGCTGCCTGTAATCATGGCACCCGGAAGCTGTAAAACCTGGCCTGGGTAAATAAGGTTGCCGCTGCCGATCTCGGGGTTGGCCAGTTGCAGCGCGGATACTGTGGTAACGCATCTGGCCGCAATTATTGCGAGAGTATCGCCTTTTGCGACGATAAGCTTTGTTCCGCATGCAGAAGCTGCCAGGGCAGGGCTGGTTATCGCAAATGAACTCATCAGAATGAGGATAAGTAGAAACGGAAGGAAGTATTTTTGCGCTTTCATTTTCATCTCCTTGAGAAGTTAAAAAACATTATTAGCACTTTCACAGCATAGATGTTATTCGGCATTCAAATGTTCCCGCCAAATGGCATGAGATAATGGTTTTTTGGCATCCTGGCAGGTATTAAACTAATTCAGCTATTTCGTGATGGGCTTGGGCCATTTAATCTCGACCGGTTTTGTGTAACCATGTTTTTCCACGGCGTATAAATTGCCGCCGGATAATGCCGGGCAGCCTGCTTCATCCTTGATGGTGAAGGAAACTTTCTCACGGTTATCCAACGCGACGGGGTACCATAAATAGGCTTTTCCCTGGCAGACGAAGATATCAAGGAAGTAGCCTCTATCATCATCCTTGGTCATTGGCACCATATCCCATGTGATTGTAACTTTGTTGCCATTGCGAACTGCGAGTACATTTTGGGGCGGTTTGTAAAGCTCACTTGGGCCGGGTAACACCACCAGAGTAGTTTTGATGGTGGTGATATCGCCAACAACATCCACCACGGAAGGGGCCACCCAGCAAAAATAATCTAATTTATCAAACTTGACAAACAACCACTTGCTAATGTTCGGCTGATACCGACCCCGAACTGTGCCGGTATCACCGGCGTACAGGTCAGCGGCATGCAGGTAAGCTATATTTGGTCCATACCTGCAGTGCGCTTGTTGGTTTACCGTTACGGATGGGAAGGTAAATGTGGGGGTTGCACTTGGCCCGGGTGTATAGGTCACGGTCGGTGTCAGGCTGGCTGTAGGTGATGGGCTTGGAGGCAGTGTTTCACTGGGTAATATCGTTGGGGATGGGGTTGCAGTCGGAGCATCGGTAGTTGCTTCAATCGTTGTGGTAACGATAGTCATGATTGCAGCAGGAGTTACCTGCTGTGGAGTGGCAAGGTTGGCAAAACTGCAAGCCAACACGCTGATATTCAAAACAAGGATGGCTGAAAAGATTTTTCTCATACCTTTATTTTACAATTAATTGATTGTTGCTGTTCAGGCTCTTTATGCTTCTCTTTTACGAGATAGGATTTTGCTAATTTTAACGGAATTTGTGGTTTGTTAACCAGTCCGGTGATTTATCACCGGGCAAAGCGACGCAACCACCAAAACATCAGAACCAGAAATTTCGGAATGGATGGCTTCCCTATAGCCAGTAAATCTTTTGTAAGACTTATCCTTGATTGTGTTGACGCTGACAAGGTTCACGCTTATGCTTGGGTGCATAGATTGGAGCAAAACCATGACAGTGATGAATGTTATTTACTCTCGCCATTCCCAGGGCAAGGTAAAGTCTGACCCCGTTCCACGGGAATTAATCGAAAAGCTCTTATCTGCCGCCGTGCAGGCCCCCAACCATTTCAAGGTGCGTCCCTGGCGTTTTGTCGTTATGACTGGCAAAGGGCGGGACGCATTTGGTGAGGCAATGGCCCAGGCCTTTAGGGCAAAATTCCCTGATGTACCTGACGAAGCGTTTGCAAAGGAGCGGCAGAAACCGTTGCGTGCGCCTGTGATCATTGCGGTGGCGGTTGATAAGCCAACCGAACACAAAATTGATGAGATTGAGAATATTTGCGCCGTGGCTGCTGCGTGCCAGAATATCTTGCTGGCAGCCAATGAACTCGGCCTGGGGGCCATCTGGCGGACCGGTGATACCTCACGCGACCCGATCATCAAGAACTTCTTCGGGTTTATGCCCGATCAACATTTGATTGGTCTTTTGTATATTGGATACCCGGATACCGAGTCTGCGGCGATGGTGGAGCGGCCCTCGTTTGAGGACCGCACTCGCTGGCTGGAATAAAAAAATCCCGCAGAGGCGTATCTGCGGGTTTTTTTATCGAACACATCGAAACCCTCGTGGAGCTCCGGGCGAAGTTGGGTCATGTGCCAGGCGGTGATCGCTTCTTGCGCGCAAACCCGGGTCTGCCCAACTGCCTCCTTTAAGGACACGCATGATTCCGTTTGGGGGGCCGAGCGGGTTTTTAGCGCGAATTTTGTCATAATAGGTGGCACTGTACCAATCTGCAATCCATTGACGGACATTTCCGGCCATATCCAATAAGCCATAGGGACTGGCTCCTGCCGGGTAGCTACCTACTTCCGTGGTTTCTCCAATTTCCTTATTAAAATTAAGCAGGGTGGAGTTTGGTTCGGCATCTCCCCATGGATACAAGCGCCCATCGGTTCCGCGGGCGGCTTTTTCCCACTGCGCCTCGGTGGGTAAATGCCCTCCAACCCATTCACAATAATCCACGGCATTAAACCAATTGACGTATACGACCGGATGATTTGCATACCGGGGGTCAAGAAAGTGCTGGTTTAGGGTTTCCGTATGGATAAGATCCGGGCATTTCCCACTCTGCACGCATTTGAGGTAGTTGGCATTTGTTACCAATAATTGATCAATCCAATATTCATCCAGGAAAACGGTTTGTAGTTTCCCGGGTTCTCCCATGACAAATGTTCCCGCGGGGATGTTTACCAGGACTGTGCCATCGATGTCAGAAGTTTTGGTTTTGACTGGTATGGGAGGGGTGTTAGTGGAGGAAGGTCGGGTTGGCGATTTTAGTTCAGCCACTCTTGTCAAATAGATTGGATAGGAAAAATTGTTAAATTGTGCTTGCATGGTCATCGTAGATTGGATTTGGACGAAGATACTTTCCGCTCTTGATGGACCACCAAAGGGAATTAAAAGAAAACCAAGCAGGCCAAGACCCATTAAAACGAGCATAACAGCCAGTATTTTGAAAAAGGTCGAATTTTTTATTCTGAAATTTGTCATCGGAACCCTGAAAAATATGCGAAAATGGCGCGATTGGAATCACTGTTTTCCTTTGGCGACAGGCATCAACAGGTCAGGGCGATCAGTATCGACCCCGTCCATGCCCCAATTGGCATATTGTTTTAACAGAACCGGGTCATCCAATGTCCAGGTTTCAACCTTTAGATTTTTGGCGTGAGCAGACTGCATCAATGCCTCGGTGATCACTGGGATACCGTATGATTCGGATGTGTCAAAAGGGACCTGTAAAGATTGGTATTGTGGTGAGATTAGCCCACTCAACCCGATTTTGCTCAATAGAACAAATGCCACTACTTCGCTTTTGGATGCCGAGGTAGCGACATCCGGACAGGTTTCGCGGAAAAGACGCATGGCATCGTCATGGAAGGAGGCTACAATCACTTTGTCTTGCATGTTGTATTTGTGAATCAGATCACAGAATGGTCTGGCAAGCGGTCTTTTGGTAAGTTTGATCTCAACCAGGTAGCGTGTGTTCGGATA
>CAIMZS010000354.1 GCA_903846015.1 uncultured Anaerolineae bacterium
CTGGATGAGCCGACTCGCGGGATCGATGTGGCCTCGAAAGCCGAAATCCACACCCTGATGGGTGAGCTGGCGGCCAAAGGCATGGCAATTTTGATGATTTCTTCGGAACTGCCGGAAATTCTCGGGATCAGTGATCGAATTTTGGTGATGCGCGAGGGCCGCCTGACCGCCGAATTCAGCCGGGCCGAGGCCACCCAGGACCGTATCATGCAGGCCGCCACCGGTCAACTCGACTCACAGGATGTGCGCAAATGAATACTCCATCCATGAAAAGCTTTTTGAGCCTGGTGAGGGCGAACAGCGGCCTGGTAATCTTGCTGCTGGTGGCAATTCCACTTTCGGTGCTGTCGGTCGAATTTTTAACCGGCAACAACCTGCTGACGGTGGCGCTGCAGACCTCAATGATCGCGATTGCGGCGATTGGGATGACGTTTGCACTGATCACCGGCGGGGTGGATCTTTCGGTTGGCTCGGTGGCTGCGCTGACGGGTGCGCTGGCTGCCGGTCTGGCAACACGCAGCGGGCTGGGCACTTATCCGGCCATGCTGCTGGCGCTGTGCGCGGCCGGGTTGGTTGGCGCGGTTAATGGCGCCATGATCTCGTGGGGGCGTATTCCTCCCTTTGTCGCCACATTGGCAAGCATGGCAGCGGCGCGCGGCTTGACGCTGGTGTATACCCAGGGCCGGCCGATTTCCGGGCTGGACGCCAACTTTACGTTTTGGGCTGGGGATGTGGCTGGCATACCGGTGCCGTTGTTTGTGCTGCTGGTGGTTGGCATCCTCACGGCAGTCGTTTTGCACCGCTCGGTGTTTGGAAATTATGTCTTCGCGGTGGGGGGTGGCGAAGAGACCGCGCGCCTGGCTGGCATTTCGCCCGCAAAAATCAAGTTTGGCGTTTACATCATCAGCGCACTGTGCGCCGGGCTGACCGGGCTGCTGCTGACCGCCCGCTTATGGTCGGCCCAGCCGAACAGCGGCACCGGCCTGGAGCTGGACGCGATTGCCTCGAGTGTGCTGGGCGGCGCGAGCCTGATGGGCGGGGCCGGGTCGATTGGCGGAGCCATCACCGGCACATTCATCATCGGTATCCTGGCGAACGGCTTGAACTTGCTCGAGGTTCCTTCGTATAACCAGCAGGTGATCAAGGGGTTGGTTTTTATCGTGGCCGTGATCCTGGATTATGTCTTGAAGAGACGGCTGAAGCGTGCCTAGCTAATTGCATCGATGCCCTGGATGATTTTCACGGCATTTGCGATTCCATCTTCTGCCCGGATTTTTGCTCCCAGTTCGGCGGCGCGTTGGCGCATGGCAGTATTTGTGACTGTTTCCTGGATGGCTTGCGCGAGCCGGTCAACGCTCAGTTTGTGACGTGGAATCGGCGCAGGCCCGACGCCCAGGTCTTGAACGCGCCGGCCCCAAAACGGCTGGTCGGCCATGAAGGGGATCACGACCGCCGGTACCCCGGCCCGCAGCGCTGCGGCAGTGGTGCCGGCGCCGCCGTGGTGCACAACCGCCGCGACGCGCGGGAACAGCCAGTCATGCGGCGTCGAGTCGATCATCAGGACCGATTCGGGTAAATCTTCCTTTTGCATCCCATCCCAACCCGAGAACAGCAGCGCGCGTTGGTTGGTTTTCTTGAGCGCCTGGATGACCAGGCTGGCGGTTTCTTGCGGCTTGCGGCTGCTCATGCTGCCAAAGCCGATATACAGCGGGGCCGGGCCGGCCTGCAGAAAATCCGACAGGGCCGTGGGCGGGATCCAATCAGCGGCTGAATCCAGGAACCAGTAGCCGGTGATATGAATTTCGCTGCCCCAATCGGCTGGCGCGGGGATGACGGCTGGGCTGAAGCCGTACAGCAGGGGCAGGTTTTTGGGGCGGCTGGTATGAAAAAGTTCGGCGAAGGGCGCGGGCGGCAGTCCAAAACTATTTTGGATGGTGCGGTTGAACAGCGGGCGAACAGCCAGCCAGGTGCTCTGCAGGAAAAACAGGGAAGAGAACCGGTTAAAAGCGCCTCCCCAATTGGGCAGGCCCTGGGGCAGGATCGCGTTGGGGAAGGCCCTGGTGGGTGTCATCGGGAACAGGTGGGTTTGGATGAGCGGAATTTCCAGCTTCTGCGCGACTGCAACGCCGATCAGCGTGCTGACCATGCCGGTGATGATCAAATCCATCCCCTGGCAGGCGATCAGCGCATCCTGGGCAAAATCAACCGCCGCGCGCATGCCTTGCTTCAGCATGTGTCTGAGGGTTAAAACGAAATTGCCTTTTGCCAGCACTTCGCGCATGGCCTCGTTCTTCATCATCGCCTGCACATCTCCGCGCACGCAAGAGAATTCCAGCCCGTGGGAGGTGACCAGGGTTTCAAATTCTCGCGTGGTCACCAGCCGCAGCGTGTGACCGGCTGCTTTTAATCCCTTTCCAAGAGCGATGTAGGGCTGAATATCTCCCTGGGTACCAAATGCGATCAAGGCAATGCGCATGGCTGGAGTTCCTTTTTGGTGTTTATCGTCCGCTGGGGTGCTTTCGTCGATGAAGGTGAGATTGCCACGCCGCGGAGAGCGCGGCTCGCAATGACTGAGGGCATTGCTGTCATTGCGAGCCGCCGCACTTGTTCTTTGGCGGCGTGGCAATCTCACGCCCA
>CAIMZS010000355.1 GCA_903846015.1 uncultured Anaerolineae bacterium
CGACCGGTACAGCCACGGAAACCCTGGCCTTCACGCCCACCAGTACGGCGACCGGTACAGCCACGGAAACCCCGACAGCCACGCCTACCAGGATTATCGCCCCGCTCGCCACAACGGATGCGGCTTCGGCGGTATCAGCCACAGGCGCGACCCTGAACGGGACGGTCAACGCCAATAATGACAGCACAACGGTCACCTTTGAATATGGTCTGGATACCAGCTACGGCACAACTGTCACTGCGACCCAAAGCCCGGTGATTGGCATAATCGATACGGCGGTCAGCAAAGCCATCAGCGGCCTGACCCCCAACACCACCTACCACTTCCGCGTGGCGGCCGCCAACAGCGCCGACATAACTAACGGCGGCGACCTGACCTTCACCACCAGCGCCGCCCGCGCCAAGGTCACAACCGATGCGGCTTCGGCGGTCACCTCGACGGGCGCAACCATGAACGGGACAGTCAACGCCAACAACACCAGCACAACGGTCACCTTCGAGTATGGGCTGGATACCAGCTACGGCACAACTGTCACTGCGACTCAAAGCCCGGTGGCTGGCACAACCGACACGGCAGTCAGCAAAGCCATCACCAGCCTGACCTCTAATACCACCTATCACTTCAGGGTGGTGGCAGCCAACAGCACCGGGACAACTAACGGTGACGACCTGACCTTTACAACGCTCAATGCCCTGGTTGCTATCGAATTCCACAACGCAGTCCATACCCCGCTTACCAGCGCTGCCAGCGGAGAAAGCCTGCATGCCAGCGCAACGGTTACAGGCACGGGCGCAGCCGTTCCCACCGGCCAAATCGCCTTCACCGTTTTCCAGAACACATCCTGCACCGGCACGGGGGACGCAGCAGGCACTCTCAACCTGAATGGCAGCGCAGTTGCTGACCCAAGCCAGGGTGTGGCGATGACGCCCAACGGACTTTCGTTCAAGGCACATTACAACGGCGACGCGAACTATCCCGCAGGCGATAGCCCCTGTACTGCTATTTCCACCAGTCCCTATCTGACCGTCCTCATTTTGAGCGAAACCACCCAGCCCAAGAATAGCGATGTGCTCACGAAGGGAATATCGAGCATAACGATCCAATTCAACCTGGATGTTCTGCATGACAGCGCCACGTCAGAACATTCGGCCCTGAACCCGCTTAACTACTTGCTTGTGAGCCCGGGTTCCAACGGCACCTTCGAGACCAGCGCCTGTGGGCCGGTTGGGCTGAAACCGGATGACCGGCAAACTACAGTGGATTCGATCAGCTACGATCCGGCTACCTTCGTGGCAACCCTGCACATCAACCATGGCGTTGTGTTACCGGGTGGCACATACCGGCTATTTATCTGCGGCACCACCTCCATCACCGATCCTGCTCAAACCAGTTTCTTGAACAACCACACATCCGATTCGATCCTGAACTTCGTGGTGGCCAAGGCCAAGAGTAACAAGCTCCCCGATACTGGCTTTGCCCCCGACATGATCACGAATCTGCCTTTCCAGCCAATTGCAAAAGCTTACTCAAGCACGGAAATGGTGCTTGAAATCCCCTCACTCGCGCAAAAGATGGTGATTGTGGGCGTGCCGCAAAGTGAAACCAGTTGGGATGTCTCCTGGCTGGGAAAGATGGCGGGCTACCTGGCGGGGAGCGCTTACCCAACCTGGGTGGGGAATACGGTGCTGACCGGGCATGTTTGGGATGCCAACAACAAGCCAGGGCCGTTTATTAACCTGAAATTGCTGAAGTATGGCGAGCAGATCAAGATTAGTGCTTTCGGCCAGGTCTACACTTATGAAGTGCGCGAGAACAGGCCGGTCACGGTTGACGCCGTCACTACGGTGTTCAAACATGAAGATCAGGCCTGGGTGACGCTGATAACCTGCGAGAGCTATAACCCAATCACAGGGGGTTACTCTTACCGGCGCATGGTCCGCGCAGTACTGATCAGTGTGAAGTAACAAGCAAATTTCAAGCTGTGAGAAACCAAAAAACGAGCCTGATTGGGCTCGTTTTTTGGTTATAAGTTCGAGGCATGATGAGTGCAATTGATTCTAAAATTGGGCAAATTGCTCTCCATACAGGCAGGAATCGGGACCATCCCGTGCAGGAATCGGGACCATCCCGTGACACGGATTTCTTAAAGTCACGACTTCAAATTCTTTATCCACAGATTGTCTGAACCGCAGATTTACGCAGATTTCGATGATTACACAGATTAGAGCAAG
>CAIMZS010000356.1 GCA_903846015.1 uncultured Anaerolineae bacterium
GGGGATGGGTTAGCCGAATATTTACCTTTTTGTACGGTAGAGGAAGAACAGCAGGCTCGTGAACAGGCCATCGCTGACCAGATGAGGTTATTACGTCGTGAGTTACCTCAGCTCCTCAAAAAACTGGCCAAGATTCCCGATCCCCGCAACCCTCGTAAATGCCGCCATCGCTTGACCGTTCTACTACTTTACGGGTTGCTGATGTTTGTTTTCCAATTTTCTTCACGGCGTGATGCCAATCGGGAGATGACGCGTCCACAATTTGAGGCCAACCTCAAATTGTTATTTCCAGAATTGGAAACTATGCCCCATGCCGATACACTGTATCGTCTGCTATGCGACATTGATCTCACTCATTTCGAAGATGCCCATATAGCGGTGATCCAGCATCTGATCAGTTCCAGGAAGTTTCGTCGCTACCTGATTGGGAAATGTTATCCAATCGCCATTGATGGTTCACAAAAGATTAGTCGGGATTGGCTCTTTGACGAGCAGGCTCTCCAGCGTATCGTCGGCGAGGAGAAGATACAGTATTACGTCTATATTCTGGAGGCGAGTCTCTCCTTTCATAATGGTATGGTTATTCCTTTGCTCAGCGAATTTCTGGAATACAAAAAGGGGGATAGTGAACGCGATAAGCATGATTGCGAATTACGTGCCTTTCAACGGTTGATCGAGCGGCTAAAGAGCTATTTTCCAGGCCTGCCAGCGCTTCTGCTGCTTGATGGACTCTATGCCAATGGTCCAGTCATGCAAAGCTGCGATAAAAACCACTGGCAATACATGATTGTCCTAAAGAACAAGAGCTTACCAAGCATTTGGCAAGAATTCCATGCACTTCTGTTGCGTAATCCTAAAAACCGCCGGACCCATACTTGGGGCAATCGCAACCAATGCTTTTCATGGGTCAATGACATTGAATATGAATTCACACAGAACGGTCACAAGTATCTTCTAAAGGTGCATGTTGTACTCTGTGAAGAAAAATGGCAAATTGTCGATAAATCCGGAGAAATTATCACCCAAACCGCTCGCCATGCCTGGCTATCCAGCCAACCTTTGAATCGTGGCAATGTTCATGAGCGCTGCAATCTTGGAGCACGCCATCGCTGGGGAATCGAAGCGGGATTTCTGGTTGAGAAACACCAGGGATACTATTATGAGCATGCCTTCGCTCTCGATTGGAACGCTATGAAAGGCTACCACCTCCTCATGCGAATGGGTCATTTGTTCAATACCTTGGCCCGCTTTTCCAGACACATGGCAGAACTCTATTGCACCCTCGGCGTACGTCCCACGATCGCCTATATCCGCCAGACTTGTTCCGGACCCTGGCTCAATGCCGATCACATCCGCGCCATTTTCAGCCGGCCTTTTCAGTTACATCTCGAATAGACCATCCTCCTTTCCACATGACCCCTTCCCGCCCTCGATGGTGGACGATTTTCCGTGGCTGCCGATTAACCTCTAGTCGTTCGTGCACCACGTCATCTGTCATTTTGAACACCGAATTACGCATCTATCAACTTCACTACGCCATCTCCAACTGAAGCAAACCGATTCACCCCATGGTAACCATGTCAACGTAGATGAAATTCGCCCTGCTTGAGCGGAACATGCTTCAACGCTGAACACTCGTGAGCCAAGTTGACAAATTGCTGAAACAGTGTCTTAAAGGCTTCCCAGGGAATCTTGGCACGCGCTTTGGTGAAGGCAC
>CAIMZS010000357.1 GCA_903846015.1 uncultured Anaerolineae bacterium
ATAGAGCCCGTTCTAGCAGGGCCAGGGCCAGGGCCGCTCGTCCGCGTCCAATGGTTTTTTACCACGCCAATTCCCAGACAGCCAAAAAAATAAATTCAGCACAGGCTCAAATCCCTGCGCCTCCCAGAAAACCATCATCAAAGACTTCTGTCGCCAGAACCGGTTTTCCGGCAAAAACAGATGAAAGCGTAGCCTGATCCATCAAGGTCGCGGTTTTATTGCGCACATCCAGAAAAACGCGTCGAAATTTACAGGTTGCCTCCTGGGAGCAGCTTTCATGTTGGTTTACTGAAACGCAGCCGATCGGTGCGATCAGATTGTCAAAATAACGCACAATCTGCCCCATCCTGATTTCATCCGGCCTCTTATCCAGGAAATAACCGCCCGCCTTCCCCGGTAGACTTGCCACCCAGCCCTGAGATTTCAGATCGAGCATGATATGCTCCAAAAAACGCTTTGGAACAGCATTGCGTTTTGCAAGCTCTCGAATGGAGATTGGTTCCTGACCATAATGCTCCACTAGTGTCATAAGCACCCGTAAAGCATAATCCGACTTTTTGGAAATTTTCATAGTTATAAACCTGTCATATACGATTGTTATTATCGTTATTATGTGGCACTTATAAAAGGTTGTCAAGGTTTCTTTCCCCTTGATAGTGCGTTTCTTGGAATGATCTTGTTCTCTCCAATCCTGAATTGAGATTATTCCTAGGTCATTCCGAGACTGGCACTATAAAAGGGTAAAATAACCACCATCTTTTTAATAATACCAAGGAGAATAAATGAAAACAGAAAGCGGATTGGAATACGTTGAAACTCTGGCCGGTACCGGGGCACAAGCCCAGGCGGGCAACACCGTAAAGGTACATTACACCGGTAAACTTCCGGATGGAAAAGTGTTCGATAGTTCGGTCAGCCGTGGGGAACCGCTTGAATTTCCACTCGGCAAAGGCCGGGTCATCAAAGGTTGGGACGAAGGTATTGCCCTGATGAAAGTGGGGGGCAAGGCTACGCTAACCATTCCGCCCAACCTGGCCTATGGCTCGCGTGGTGCCGGTGGCGTCATTCCGCCCAATGCCACCTTGATCTTTGATGTTGAGTTGATTGCTGTTAAGTGATGGCCCAGATTTAGGACCCGGTACTCATCTGCGCCATTCCCCAAATCCGCGTACATCTGAATCGCAGATTAGACGGATTGCGAGGCTGGCGCAGATGAAAAGCAGTTTGCACTCATCTGCGCCAGCCTCGGGTACTACAAAAAGTACTTACGGCTGTGCTGGATATCGCTGGAGTATAATTGCCCGCATCGTGCAAATTCACTAACGCATAGCTTCTCTCAATCTCATGTTGCGTTTTCTCCTGCGTCGGTTGTTGGTCATTCCTCTGGTCATGTTGATTGTCAACTTGATCGGTTTTGTCTATGCCTATATATTGGGCCCAATACAGGGCTTGCGCACACCATCTTCTTTCGAAAATAGCGCAGCTCCATCGTTCATCCCTTCCTACCTTGATTATCTGCGCGGCATGGCTCGCCTGGATTTCGGGACCCTACCCAACGGCGGCAGTGTTGCCGATGCCATTGGGCGCGCCACACTCGCCAGTGCTGGGCTGCTGATTGTCGCATTTACACTCAGCATTCTCCTGGGCCTGACCTTGGGCCGAGCTGGAGTCCGCTCAGATCAGCCAGTGGTTGCTCGCTGGCTGACACTGCTCTCCATCTTTGGACAATCATCCCCCACATTCTACATTGGCGTGTTATTCATCTCTATCTCGGTTGCTTACTTGCTTTGGGGTCCCAAAGACGGAATGCCTCTCCCTTTCCAGGGGTTTGGCTGGGATGCGCATTTGGTGCTGCCAGTGTTGGCGCTAATGGTGCGTCCCACGCTCCAGATTGCGCATACAACCGCAAATTTGCTCTCAGACGAACTCGGCAAACAATACGTGGTCGCCCTGCATGGCATGGGCTACTCACGCCGCGCCATTCGTGGAAAATTTGCTTTTCGCAACATCCTGGCCCTGGTCATCCTGGTCATTGCGGGGTCATGGCGTATGCTGGTTGTGGAACTGATCATCCTGGAACGGCTCTTTAACTGGCCAGGTCTGGGCATGTTGTTTTCCAACACGCTGATCCTGACTTCGCTCTCCGTCAATTTCCTTTTTCCACCCTTGCTGGCCGGGTTGTTGCCTGTGCTGGTCTTTTTCTTTATGAGCGCTGACCTGATCGCCTCGCTGGCAGCGCGCCTGGTAGATCCGCGCCTGAGCGCATCTTGATTTGCGGATGCGCCCCGATTCTCGTACGGGACAACTTATGACACCTGCATCCCCTTCCCGCCCTGCTCACTCAAAAATCAACTGGATGTTGATCATAGGGGCTTGCATCGTTTCTTTTACTGTTCTGCTGGCGATTGCCGGGCCACTGCTCGCGCCCCAGGACCCTATGCGCGAAAATTATTCCCTGAAGACGTCCACAGGCATTCATTCGCCCCCGTACCGTGTTCTGGAAGTGCCAGGCTATCCCCTCGGCACAGATGACTTTGGACGCGATATGCTCAGCCGTATTCTGTTTGGCATCCGACCAACCCTGACGATGGTGGTCATTGTTGCGGGCATACGCTTGCTGCTGGCGTTGGCAATCGGCATGACGGCCGGATGGAGCTCGGGGTTGACAGCCCGCGCGCTCGAAGGGCCGATTTCGGTGGCGCTTGCTTTGCCAGTCCTGATCGTGTCCTTGATGTGTATTTCTGCGCTTCGCAGCCAACAAGGATTGTGGGTCTTCATTTTTGCGCTCTCACTGAATGGCTGGGCCGAGTCGGCGCAGTTGATTCGGGATAAGACCCATGAAATCAAGAAGCTGAGCTATCTTGAGGCCGGGCGGGCGCTTGGGGCCAGCAATTTACGCATTCTGATCACGCATGTGCTGCGTCAAATATTACCCATGGTTTGGCTGCTGATGGCTTATGAAATCAGCGCCACCCTGTTGGTGACGGCCGAACTTGGTTTCCTGGGCTATTACATCGGCGGTGGCATCTGGGTCGAGCTGTTCGATTTCCAGGCCGTCAATATTACAGGCTTGCCTGAATTGGGGCAGATCCTGGCAACCTCGGTCAAAAAACTGACCGAACCGGCCATCCTGATTATTACCGGATCCGTTATCTTCCTCACCATCCTCGGTTTCAACCTGCTCGGTGATGGCCTGCGCCGCGAAATCACCGTTCATCATACTGACAGACAGATTGCCAACCCATTCCTGGAACGGATAACAACCTGGTTTGAATGGTATTTTATCCCCAGCCTTGAAACCTGGTTTAAGCAGCGCGCGGTGCGTTACGCGCTGTTGCTCTGCGCCGTACTGCTGCTCAGCGGCACACTGTGGTGGAACTTGCGTCTGCGTGATGTGCAGGTTGGCATAGCAAATCAGGACGTTCCTGGTAGTCATCCCTGGGCGACGGAATTCGGTAACGCGCAGGGAACACGATTTGTCCCGTTCAAAGGGCCAGCCCAGGCCGCCATCTTATGGCAGGTCCGGCCTGCAGACAGCATCCTCGCGGGGCCGGCACTGGCGGCAGATGGCAGCATCTACGTGGTTGCCCAATCCAGCCTCTTGTTTGCCTATGATGCACAGGGTAAACCGCTCTGGCAGGCTGCTCTGCCTGCTGTTCCAGTGGGTTCCCCGGCACTGGGCCCTCAGGGTCAGATATACGTAGTGGATCATTCCGGCGGCCTTTCGGCCTTTGCGTCAGATGGGAAGCCCTTGTGGCATTACGCTCCTCCCGGTGGCAGGGCTGGCACTGGCGGTCCAATAGTCGGCAAGGATGGCGTTACCTACTACACGCGCCTGGATAATGTCCAGGCAGTTTCTCCTTCCGGGCAGTCGCTCTGGTACACCTACGCATCCGATTCCGTTCTCGATATTCCGCCGCGTCTTAGCCCAGCTGAAGATCTGATATTGATCAAAAACGGGTTGATCAATACGAAAGATGGCTCTGCTCGCAAAACAGATTTGTTTGCCAAACTGGATCCCGATAATTTTTATACTGATCCTTCCTTTTTCATCGGAGCGAACGACAGCTTGTATTACCGCGTAGGTCATGGCGCATTCCGCTGGGATCTGGAAAATGACAAATTCGTTGTCGGCAAAAATATTACCTGGGATGCGCGCAATCCTGAGGTGGCCTTTCCATCTGACGCCGGGGTGAATGCTCATGGCTTGCTCTGGATGCTGTATGGGGATTATTACAGCCTGGTTGAGATGGTCTGGCTGGATATAAATACCGGCAACACCTACGGGATAAATTCCCTGAATTACCCATCCGGAAATTTCATCGGGATTGATGTGGAAGATACTGTCTATATTTGCGGGTATAAGGGCAAACCACACTGTTTGGCAATCAAGCCGGGACAAAAAGACCCTGTCTGGGAATCAATCCTGCCGGATGGGCAGGCCCGCCTGGAAGAAAGCTCCGATCAGATCTGGGGAGCGCTCAGCCTGGGTCGGCTGTACGTTACCACTCGTGACGGGTATTTATACGCGCTGGGAGCTGCGCCGCCCGGTTTGCCGTAGGGCAAGCATTCGTTTAGGTTTAGACCAGCACCTGAATAAGCGCATAATTGGAATGGACTATTGTTGCAGCCCGAATCATCAGTGGTCGACCATGATGTCAACGCAGCCGGACACATTGAAACGAAAGCAGGTGGCTTCCATCGTTTGTCCCGTTCAGTCGGTATTTGTTTAAACGGCTCACCGACATCTACCTGGTTGAGCAGAAGTTCTATTTGTTTGGCTTATTTGGTCACGGATTCAGCACGTTTCATGTGGCTCTACCTATTTCGAGATGATGAAGTAGTTTTACAATAAGAAAGTTAAGTTGCACTTTCCGGTTATGCTGTAAATCAGGTGCGGTTAATGGTCATGTTCGTAGTAAAAAAAATGTTGTAATTTATCGTTTTTAAGAAGTGATGTCCCGCTAACTTTGCAATTTTCAGGAGCAGTATGCAGATCTTTGGAAAATTGGTTCTTATTTCACCGGATAGCGCTGAACGATCTTTCGAACTCGCAAAAACGGAGATAACTATTGGGAGCGATCAGAGCAACGACATTGCTCTGGATGATGGAAATGTTTCTCATACTCATGTACGAATCGAGTGCAGCGAGAATGAGTGCATGCTGATCGATAATAACTCGATCAATGGAACACTGCTCAATGGGCAGCCTGTCCGACAGGCCACGCTGTCTGCGGGTGATGTTATCAAAATGGGTAACAACATGCTGCGTTTTGATAACATTTCGCAAGATAAGCCGGCCTTGTTTGACTCGATTGATTCTATGAGTGAATTGGAAACAACTGTTGCCCAGCAATCGGTTCGCAGGTCCTTTTATGAGACATCTCGCGCTCGATTGGTAGTTTATAGCCCGGATCGAACCTGGGATGTTCAATTGGTAAATGAAACCTTGTCCATTGGGCGCAGCCCGGAGGCCGACATTCCACTGCTCTTCGAAAAAGTGTCCCGGCATCACGCCCAGATTGAACGCAGGGATAATGAGTTCATTATCCGCGACTTGGGCAGCACAAACGGTACCTGGTTTGGTTCCCAGAGTGTAAAAGAACATGTTTTTCGTACTGGCGATACCATCAAAATAGGCCCTGCTTTTCTCATGTACAAAGATGCGTATACCTCGGCGGACCTTACATTGATCGATCAACCCGTTATAAAACCCACTAGCGGGGTTGCTCATTTACCAGTTGTCTTTGTTCCGGGTTTCATGGGATCGGAGCTTTGGGCTGGTAGTGAGCGTGTTTGGCCCAATATGCGTGTACTTTTTAGCAATCCTGAGATATTTGCCCTGCCTGATAAAGCCCACTTGAAACCTAAAGGCATTGTAAATGATGTGGTTATTGTTCCCAACCTGATCAAGCAGGAACAGTATGGGCGGCTTGGAAATTATCTTGTGAGAGACCTGGGATACAAACGCGGCGAAGATTTGATTGAATTTTCATATGACTGGCGTCAGGATGTTCGCGAATCAGCCCGCCAACTTGCAGCAACAATTGCGGATTGGAAGGTCGCTGGCCCCGTGGTTATCATCGCTCACAGCCTGGGTTCACTGGTTAGTCGTTATTATATTGAATGCCTCGGTGGTAGGAGTAAAGTCGCGCAGGCCATCTTTCTTGGCGGTCCTCACTATGGGGTAACCGAATCAATCATTAACCTGATCATGAAAGCCGACCTGCTTCCTTTTGGATTGCTCGGAGACCGAGTCCGGGATGTAGTGGCTACTTTTCCTTCGTTTTACCAAATTCTGCCAATTTACAACTGTACTTTTGATCAACATGGGAACCCGGTCAATGTATTTGAAGACGATAGCTGGCTGCCCGAAGATAAAAAACACCTATTACGGGCCGCCCGCCAGTTCCGGCACGAACTGGGCCGCCGCTTGAGTGTTCCATCGGTTTCAGTTTTTGGCTATGGCATTAAGACCGTGAGTCGTATCGATATCCACCGCAACCTGGATGGCGCCTGGAGTAAGATCACATTGGATAGTGACGGTAGCGGCGATTCATCCATCCCCGAAGCCAGCACCGTGCTCGAAGGCTCCGAAATCCATCCTGTAAAACAATATCACGGCTCTTTATACGTTGACAATGATGTAAGAATGCGCCTGAAGCTCGAACTGACCGGCCAGCGCCGGCGTGCCTGACCGATGGTTGGATGAACAATCCAGGGGTTCATGAGGCCGCTGATGTCAGTCTCTCACTCATAATCCATAATCTACTTGCGACATCTTCATTGTAGGAGATGGGCGCTGACTGGAAGGGTTCCCGTTTGACGAAATATTTGCCAGTAATCCCCGCTACTTCCTGGGATGATGCTAAATAGATCGTATTGTCAGCACCTTGTGCGGGGGTGAGCGCAAACACTCCCATTACCCATTTGAGCGCCGGTCCGATAAATGAGAAATTGGTTTTCCAAATATCCGTGGCAACTTGCCCAGGATGAAGCGCATTGACGGTCACAGTACTGGTCTTCATCCTTCGAGCTAATTCGTAAGTGAACAAGACATTTGCCAACTTGGATC
>CAIMZS010000358.1 GCA_903846015.1 uncultured Anaerolineae bacterium
TCGTAAATTTACAGTCTGAAAATGTCGCTAAGGAATATAGAGGTTGGTCAAAGGGTACTGTGCATATTCGTTATCGTGTCTTGTATGTTTTAGATGAATTCTTCAAAAGTAGAGGGGGCTCATTATTTAACTGGAACCTGAGATTGAAGCGGTAAGAATCTGTAGCTCCAGTTACGATGGAGTGTGAGAAGGTATAATTTTTTCTATAAAGAGATATTTAATCCAACTAATGTCAACGAACATATTTTCCCTGAACCATGCCAGTCTTATTGTTGCCAATATCAATATATCGCTGGTGTTTTACTGTGAGGTTCTATGTTTGCAGCAGGTCGATCGGCCAGATTTGGGTTTTCCTGGCGCATGGTTACAGTTGGGTGCTCAGCAACTTCATTTACTGGAGCTGGAAAATCCTGATCCAATAACGGGGCGGCCTGAGCATGGTGGGCGTGATCGTCATGTTGCCTTAAATGCGTTAGCGCTAACTCCTGTTCAGGAGGCCTTAAATAAGGCAGGTATTGGTTATACCATGAGCATATCTGGACGTAGAGCGTTTTTTTGTCGTGATCCAGACGGGAATGCCGTGGAAATTATTGAGTGGGCATAATTTGCATCTATCTGCTGTCCGATTATTTGTAGCCTCCAATACACGTATTGCCCACTAACGGAGAGCCCTTCTCTCTTGTTCGGAGTCAGTGGATAAAGGGTAGCGCCCGGTGCGCATCATTGCCTAGGCGATCAAGGCTTCATTGTCTTTGCCGTTGTTTGCTATCGCCTATAATATCCGCGCATTTTCTCTGGATGAAATGATTAAACTCTACCCGACACTGGGCGTTTCTTGCTTTTCCGAAAGGATGCCTTCAAGTGCGGCCTGAAGTTCTGGGACTCAGCGGTAAATGTTGGAATAGTCAACCTCGTCGCCGCGCTTTTCCATCATTTTCTCCAGGTTTCAGCAACTGAGGGAATAAGCGAGATACCAAGGCACATAGGTCTTTTTCGAAGTGGTGTCCTTTGAAGTCGATCATAAGGGTAATCCTGGAGGTGTTTGTTGGGCACTTAATTTGCCGTCAGTGTGTTTTTCTCCTTTCTTATTGGTCTAACGCTGGAACAGCCAGACTGTCAGCGCTATACCCACCAGAACAACAAATCTGCGCATGATTTTTTCCGGCAAGCGGTGTACAAGCCAATTGCCTGCGAAGCCTCCACCAATACCCCCCATGGCCAGGGCTAGTGCGGCAAGCCAGTTTACCTGGCTAGAGAAGACGAACAAAACCACCGCCGAAGCATTCATCGCCATGGCCAGCACGTTCTTGGTAGCAGTGGCCATGCGCACTTGCTGGCCAGCAAGGGTCAAGGACGCTAGCATCAGAAAGCCAATACCGCCACCGAAGTAGCCACCATAGACCCCAATCAGGAACTGAGCTGTCGCTAGCAACGGAACAGGAACCGGGTTTGCTGCATGGAGTGGTTGTTTGCGAAAGCTGCCCCAAGTGAAGATGACCGTGGCGAATAACACCAACCAGGGTACCAGATGAGCGAAGAAGGTCACCGGAGTGTTGAGCAGTAGCAACGCACCGACGAGACCACCTGCCACGCTGAAGCCGAGCAGCTTGCCTAGACTCATCTCGCCGACGCCACCTGCCAATTTACGTCCGGCCAGAGACGAGGTAATCTGGTTGGGGAACAGGGCGACGGTGGAGGTTATATTGGCGGCTAAAGGATCGAGTCCCGCCAGCAGCAGAGTGGGAAAGGTAATGAAGGAGCCACCACCGGCCAGAGTATTCTGGGTGCCGGCATAAAGCCCGGCGAGAGCGATTAGTAACAGCAGAGGGAGGTCGGGATGGGGCAACATAATATGACTATCGAGATCAGGCTGTTTGGGTCTATCCACAA
>CAIMZS010000359.1 GCA_903846015.1 uncultured Anaerolineae bacterium
ATCAAAACAGGACTATTTGGATGGCAAAAACGAGGCGTACATGAGTAAGTTTACGAGGCCGAATTTACACTCTGCTTCAAGTCCACCGACCAGCCCGGTGGACTCAAATACTCTATTCCTCGAGGCATTAAACAATTATTACAATGGGGGTATTCAGGTTGTGCTCAAAAAATGCACGAATTCCGCAGCGCAACCCTGCACCCGGATTGTAGATGCCCCCCACCAAATTCCACAAACAAATTAGACCGCGGGATAAGAAAAACGATGATGGCCCAATTAAAGATAACATTCACTGGCAAGAGAGATGTATGGGAACAAATCGAAGACGAGCCCCTGGGAAAGGGTTTCTCAGGCGAGGTGCTTCTTGTGCGCGGCCAGCGCAGCGCTAAAAAGGCTGCCCTGAAGCGCGTTGGCGCGGGGGGTAACCCGGGCCAAATCAAATCCGAAGGCAAGGTTCTTGCCCGGTTGAAGGGGCTGCGCTTTTCGGAGCAGGACCCCACCGGTCAGGATATCAGCGTGCGGGCTGCGGAGCTGTACGATAGCGCCCCGGACAGCGCCGAGGACACCCGCGACTATTTTATCGTCAGCGAGCTTGCCTCCGGTTTCGATTTTGGAAAACTGCAGGATGTGCGAGACAATCCCCGCTTGGCAGAGGGCAAACCACCCTTCCTGCAGGCATTTGCCAGGCTGGACAAATTCCCGCCTCTATTGCTGTGCCGGGCCGCTTATGGTGTGGCGCAGTATTTGCGGCTGATCCACCAGCTCTCCCCCTCTGAAAATGTTTACGGCGTGGCCTGGAATGATATTAAACCGGGACATGTATTCTGGCATCCTGAAAAACACGAGTTCGTGCTGATCGACTGGGGCAACAGCCAGTGGCTCGGCAGCGACCGCGTCAGCCAGGATCGTATGTATTCCTCCGATACGGATTGGAACCAATACATCAGGGAATTTCGGGAGTATTTTGAGAAAAACGGCAGGAATATACGCCTGGATTGGCCGGGGCTGGTGAACGAGAATGCCATCTGGCCGCCCGCGATCGACGGACTGGTCAGACAGCTCAAACAGGAGATTGGGAGCGAAGCACAGGGTTTGCAGGCAAAGCGCCGCAGCGAACAGTCAATCTTGAACAAGACAGCTCCCAGCCCTGAGGATTTAAGAGCGCTTGAGATCATTTCCAGGGAGCTGGTTGCCTATGGCGAGGTCGGGACCGGCGGGGGCTTGAAGAATTTCTACGAAAACCTGATGGCTGCCAGCCTGAAGGCCGGCGAACGGGACGGGTTTGAAAATGCGCTGCGCCTGGCCCGCACAGAACCCGAAATTGACATTCCCCTGTGGGAACTGCTGGGAGAGTTTGCCCGGCCGGAAGTAGGAGATAAACTGGGGAAGCGCCTTGATGAAATTGTAGAAGAGAGCCGCCGTTCGGATTGGAGCATGGTTTTATGGCTGCTCGGAGAAACTTTGCCGGTTGATAGCGCTGAATGGCACAAGCTTTCCCGGATGGTGCTCAGCAGGCTAAATGTCCCCGCGGACGGGGAAACGCCCACAGATGTATTGGTTGATTTGCTGGATCAGACTGACCGGCAGATCGCAGCATTGGGTAAAGATTCCGGTAAAATGATTGAAAGGCTTAGGCTGGGAAGATACCGGGCCGCGATTGCGGATGTGCTGAAAGCCTGGACAGACGAAAAAGGCGGGATGAATTACACATCGGATATCGAAGCAGTCCAGACCGCCATCGGGCCACAAAATTATGTCCAGCAAATGCGTTTTGAACAGGCCGTCCAGCAGCCGAAA
>CAIMZS010000360.1 GCA_903846015.1 uncultured Anaerolineae bacterium
ACCGCCGAAAAGAAATACGCCAACCATAATAATAAATGCGATCAGAACAAGAAGAAACGCGTATTCCACCAGTCCTTGACCATCGAAATCCTGGGCTATCATTTGATTCACCTCCTTTCGAGAGTATTTCAACTCATTTTATATTTTAATGACTATTAGAACACTTGGCAACAGGCAGAGTTTGCGAATAGTGAACGAAAACGCAAAGTTGGCGTAAATAATCCTTTTTATTGCCCAAAATCACATTGCACCCGCAAGGGGCAAGCCGAGCAAAGCGGTTTGCGCGCATGACAGATTTCGCGCCCAAGCCGGATAATATTTAGATGCGCAGCATAATAAGCCTGTGGCGGAAAAATCCCCTCCAGGTATGGGTGGGCGTCTTCGACAGAGATTTTCGCAGGGCGCAAACCGATACGTCCAGTAACACGGTATACATGGGTATCGACGGGAAAAGCGGGCCGACCTAGAGAAAAACATAAGACGATGGCGGCGGTTTTAGGACCGACGCCGTTAAATTTTGTCAGCCACGCGCGAGCAACTTCGAGGGGTAAATCTTGAAGAAAAGATAGATCGAGAGTGCCGCGTTCGTCCGTGATCTGTCTGAGAACCTGTTGGATACGCGGTCCCTTTTGGTTAGCCAACCCCGCCACGCGAATACAATCGACCACCTGGGAGCCAGATGCATCCCTGACTGCCTCCCAGGTGGGAAATCCGGCACGTAAGGCATTAAATGCCTTGTCACGATTGATATCGTTTGTATTTTGGGAAAGAATAGTAGAAATGAGTTCATCGATTGGCGGCAGTGGATTGCGCCAGATGGGCTCACCATAAAAATTCAGCAGGGTGGTATGGATCGACAAGGCGCGATCAGAAGGAGATGAGAACATTGGATGACCAGTTGATGCAAAAGTGCAACGCACCCTTCAAAAAGGTACGCTGCAGCAATGACAAACGATTTATTTTTTATCCAGGATAAAAGATGGACGGGTCACGCCGACAAAGAGTTTGCGATAATTCTGCAGTTGGGTTTGCGGACCAAAAACAGACATCTGCGCAAGCTGGTCTTCATTCAGCAATCCGAGAGACTGCAGAATGGCCAATGCAACACCCGAGCGAGCGCGATCAGTGGGATCGCCATCGCTGATCTTGATGGCAATGCCGATCCCGGGAGAACCTGCGCCCAGAGCACCAGGGAGCAGGCCGAGAGCCTGGAAACCCTCTGCGCCACCTTTAGACAGAATGCTGCCATTTCCGGCGCGCATGAGCAGGGTGTCGAAACGGCCCGGTCCGCCAATCATATCGGGATGGCTGGTCATGGCCGAGGTGATGACGCGGCAGGCATCTGCCCGAGCGGGGAGCAGCTCATGCGGGTCACAGAGGCGGGCATAACCCAGGGCGGCATTGTAAAGCGGAACAGCAAAATTTGGAGCGGAACAGCCATCTATGCCGAGTTCCACCTGTTCAGCTGGTATGGTGCACATATCGGCAAAAGTATTCAGGATGCTCTCCTGAATTGGGTGGTGAAAATCGACATAGGTCGTAAGCGAAGCACCGCGCATTTTGGCATGCGCAAGCATACCGGTATGTTTGCCAGAGCAGTTGTGACGATCGGGCGTGAGGACTTCGCCGCGCAGTTTCATCGCATCAGTAGTTTCGTCATCGGTAGGGTAATGCATTCCGCACATCAAGTCAGCAGATGTGACACCGATCCTGGCCTGCATACCTTTTAGCACCGCAACATGTTCATCTGTGCCGGAATGCGACGAACACATTAACGAAATTTCGCGTTGGGTCAGGCCGAATTTCTCGTGCCCTCCGAGTTCGATGAAAGGGAGTGCCTGGAAAGGTTTGGCGCTTGAACGCAAAAAAGTGACCAGCTGCTGATCACCCAGAGACGCGATCAAACGACCATGCGAATCCACAATCGCAGCAGCGCCGAAATGGAGTGACTCAACAATACGGCCGCGGGTTACTTCAAAAACTGGCTGGAACGGGTCTGTCATCTTATTCCTCTTCATTTTCATTGCTTGCAGTGGGGTGATAGTGACGGGTAAAATAATGGTGCAAGCCATGGGTAATGCGCTGAGAATACTGTCTTTGCCGCTCTGCGGGCATTTTGTAAGATGCAATCAATGGCGCTATCAGGCTTTCCACCGTGACTGTAGCAGCCTTGTTCTGTGTCAGATTTTTGATCTGTTCCTGGATGCTGGCGATCTTCTCGCGCTGAGCCTCCACGTTTGAAAGTGTGATAACACCGCCGCGCCCACAGACGATAGTAAATTCCTGATAACCAGCCATGAGAGCATCAAGCGATTTAAGCCATAATGGTAGATTACTGCTTGCAAGGAAGGGCGGCTGGTTTTTAACAACCAAATCGCCAATGAAAATGATCTTTGGTTCAGGCAGGATCACCCAGCACGCTCCCGGGGTTGGGCCAGGGTGATGCTCCAGGTAAACCGGGAAATTGCTCCACTCTATGGACATCCTACCCGTGAACGAAATTTCGGGCGGCGCCCAGCGAATACTGCCCAGGCCGACAACGGATTCCCAATCGGAGCCAGTTTCATCGCCCTGGGCTTTAAAGGTGTTCGGGCGATTTCGAAAGGTTTCGGCGGTCTTTTCGTGCGCGACGATAGTGCAATCCATTGCACGCGCGCCAAGTGTGCGATCGGGGTGGCCGTCCAGATTGATCAGCAAACGTTCCACACCGCTGTTCAAATTCAACAGGGCAGCGCGCCATGAGCGCCCATCTTCAGGCGAGGGCGGCGCATCGATTTGGATCAACCCATGGGGCAAGGCGATGACACCTAGAGTAACACCGGGATACTGTTCTTCAATATAAACCTGATTAGCAAGTGCCTGCATTCGAACTCCTATAACATAAACCAGCAGGGTCTATGAAACCCAAATGGTCTTAATTTATTTTTCGTTGGGTACCGGTAAGGTAAATACAAATTTCGAGCCACGTTGAGGGGCCGGTTCCACCCAAATCTTGCCACCGTGCCCTTGAACAGCCAGTTTGCAAAAAGCCAGGCCAACGCCCAATCCGCTGGCACCGGTTTTGTTTTTTAGACGGGTAAACTTATCAAAAACACGCTCGCGGTCAACATCGGGGATACCCAGCCCGTTATCCTGCACATAAAAACGCAGAAATTCGCCGCTGACTTCCGCGCCAACTTCTATGCTGCCACCCACAGGAGTATATTTGGCGGCATTTTCCAGCAGGTTGATCAGCACACGCCGAATCATATCTTCGTCCACAGATACAGATGGAAGACCGGATGATAGATTGATGGATATGGTCTGTTCGCGACCCTCAACGGATGGTTTTATGGCTTCGAGAGAATCAGAAACAAGTGTGGCAACTTCCACAGATATGCGATCACCGACTGGATGATTTTGTTCGAGACGATTCAGATCGAGTAGAGAACTAACCAGGCGTTGGATGCGGTTGATCGAATGGTGGGCAATCTGTACAATCGGCCCGACCAGTTCTCTTTGTTCAGCAGGAAAAATATCATCGAGCATTTCCACGCTGGAAAGAATGTTGGCAAGCGGCGAGCGCAGATCGTGGTAGATCATGGCAGCCAAATCTTCCCTGAGTGAATCCAGTTCCTTGCGTTCGGTAATATCGCGCAAGATCCATTGGATCGACTCAGCGTTATCAAAAATCACCTTGCGGACATAAACTTCCACCGGGTGAGTACCGCCATGACTGTCATAAAGAGTGGACTCGTAGGTAAGGGCAAAATCGCTGATGTCTTCAAAGTGACGACCGGTCCTCTCAAAATTGAGGTCATGCACCTGCTCGATGTTAAATTCACGCAAGGAAATGGCAGCATGGGCAGATAAAACAGCAGCTTGCTTATTAACCTCGATGATATGCCCTTGCAAGTCTGTAATAACAATGGGATCAATACTATCCTCGAATAAATCACGATAGCGCTTGCGGGCCATGTCCAGGCTTTCAAACAATTGGGCATTCTGAATAGTCGTCCCTGCCAGGGCGCCGAGACCTGTTAACACAAGCAGGGCATCCGGGTCAAAGATTCTATTGACCGGGTTGATCGCCTCGAGCACGCCAATCACTTTGCCCTGCACATGGATGGGCGCACAGGCAAAAGCGCCAACTCTTATCCCGGGGATTTTTTCAACTTCTGCCAACAAAGGTTGTGTATCCGACGTCTTGGATGGAATAATAATCCCACGCTCCTGGCGC
The DNA here is from genome assembly GCA_903846015.1 of uncultured Anaerolineae bacterium. Lineage (GTDB taxonomy): Bacteria > Chloroflexota > Anaerolineae > Anaerolineales > Villigracilaceae > UBA5195. The sequence goes on from CAIMZS010000360.1 coordinate 4,220, forward strand.
ACAACCATCCCGGCAATACCCTCGCGCAATTTTACGCGTTTGCCAATCAAACTGCTGGCATTACTGCTGGTTGCGCGGAAAACCAGGTCTGATCCATCCACCAGGGCAAGGACAGTAACATCCACCTGCAAAGCCTGCTTGGTCTGAAGAAGGATATTCTCAAACAAATCATCGATACGCACAAAGGAATTAATCCGTGCGGCGCCTTCGGCCAGGGCCGTCATCACGCGCGCCTGGCGCTGGCTCTCAGAGAAGAGACGCGCATTCAAGACTGCGATACCGGCCTGATCGGCAATGGCCTGCATCAACTCCAGGTGCTCACTGTTGTAGGCTTTTGGTATTGGATGAACCAGTGTCAATACGCCGACAAGCTTTTCACGCGCCATGAGAGGAACGCAAATGGCAGATTTTGCGCCAGAACGATCGACATGGTCATCTTCACGGCGCAGCCAACGCGAATCGAGGCTGGTATCGGGTACCAGGGCCCCTTTGCGACTGCGAACGACCCAGCCAGCCAGGCCACGATCAACAGTATCTTTTAATTGCATGGTGGCACTCTCACGCACTTGATTGCCGTATACAAAAGCGGAATCAACAGCGCGACCGTGATCATCCATCACGACTACGCTACCGCGTTCCCCGCCGACATTCTTAATGGCGGAAAATAAGACGCGTGTCAGCACGACCTTAAGGTCGAGAGCCGTAGCAAACTCACGACTAACCTGATATAGCAGTTCGAGGACTGCGCGTTGGTTTTGGGGCATAACACCTCGAAAATCGATAAATTGTGGCAATCTGGCCACAAGGCTAAAGAGATTTAAGACCAGAACCTGTATTGAATAAAACTACACGTTCATCCTTGTTCAACCAACCAGATGCCAATAGCTGCCTGGTGGCCGCCAGGGTGGCAGCGCCCTCTGGTGAAGCAAAAATTCCTTCACTGGCTGCCAATTCACGCTGACAAATTAGAATCGCATCATCTGAAACGGCAAGAGCGGTGCCGTTGCTTTCACGGATGGCGCTCAGTACCAACCGGTCCGCAAAAACGCCTGGGACCCGCAGCCCGGATGCAATCGTGCTGGCACCATCCCAAAACTGGGCGCGGTCGTTATTCCCGGTGAGCGCGCGAACGATGGGGGCGCAACCTTCCGCCTGGACAGAAACCATGCGTGGGCGCTTTGACCCAATAAAACCCAACTGCTCTAACTCTTGAAAAGCCTTCCACATACCCACCAGGCCAGTGCCGCCTCCGGTTGGGTAGATGATAACATCGGGCAGATCCCAGGAAAGAGCTTCGGCTAATTCCAAGCCCAGCGTTTTTTTGCCTTCGCAGCGGTATGGTTCTTTGAAAGTGGAAACGTCGAACCAGCCATGCAATCTGGAAGCCTCGCCAGCCAACCTGGCGGCATCTGAAATAAGACCATCGACCAACACAAGTTCCGCGCCAAACATTTTCACTTCAATCTGGTTGGACATAGGCGCATCCACTAGCATGAATACATGCGCCTGTGCGCAGGCGCGAGCTGCATAGGCAGCCAATGCGCCGCCAGCATTTCCGGCAGTCGGGATAACAAAACTGCGCAACCCCAACTCCACGGCACGCGCAACAGCTATTGCCAGCCCGCGCGCCTTGAACGAACCGGTCGGGTTGGCAGATTCATCCTTGATGTATAATTCTGTCAGGCCCAGGGTTTGGCCCAAGTTGACGGCTTTTAACAAGGGAGTAGCGCCTTCACCGAGAGTCAGCCGAAAAGCAGGGGCGCGAACCGGCATAATCTCGCTCCAACGCCAGATGCCGCTGGGCCGGGTTACCAAAGACTCGCGGGTAAGGGTTGCCCGGGCAGAAACAAGATCGTAGCGTGCCAAAAGTGGTTCACAGCAATCCTGACAAAAGCTTTGAACTTCATCAGCATTAAAATGCTTGCCGCAGTGCGGACATTCGAGATGGGTGAGCGCGCTCTCAGGATACCACATGAAGTAAAGTATAGCACAACTGGAAAGTTTCCCTATCAAATTTGTAATCTGCGTGTAGTATTATCTGCCCGTACTGGAACCTGGGTATTAATCCCGCTCGAGCAGCATTGCGCGTAAGGCAAGAACTGGAGAAACCTGCATGACAATCGATATTCCCCGAATCACGGCGCTTTGTTTTGATGTAGACGGCACCCTGAATGACACGGATGACCAGTATGCGGAACAAGCCGAACTTTATTTCAGATCTATTCGCCTACTGTTGCCAGGACAGGATCCCAAACGAGCAGCACGGCGATTTGTGATGTTTGCAGAGGCACCGGGCAATCTCCTGCTCGGGCTGCCGGACAGATTAGGGATTGACGATCAGCTGGCAAAACTGGCAAGCTGGATCAGCCAAAAACATAAGACGAAGATAAGGCACTTTCGACCAATCCATGGCGTGCAAAACATGCTGGAAAGATTGTCCCGCCAATACCCGTTATCAGTTGTAAGCGCTCGAGACGAGGAGTCGACACGCAGGTTTTTACGCCAAACCGGGATGGAAAAATTCTTTGGCTGCGTGGCTGGATCGTTAACCGTGAGCCATACCAAGCCATACCCAGACCCAATTTTTTGGGCAGCCCAACAAATGGGAGTGCGGGCTGAAAATTGCCTGATGATCGGTGATACCAGGGTGGATATCCGCGCGGGTAAGTCTGCTGGGGCGCAGACCGTGGGAGTGCTGTGCGGTTTCGGTGATGAAGCCGAGCTTCGCAAGCAAGGTGCGGATGAAATCTTGGAGAGTACCGCCATGCTGGCTGACCTGCTGTTGAAAGCGTAGTGCGGCTGCAACCGGAAAGAGCAACGTTGACAGGATAATTTACTTCACCAACAATTCACACTTGTCAGAAAGGGTTTCAGTCTCACTCTCCGGACCAAAAGTCTCGGAGCCATCGTCAATTTTATGTTTCCATTTCCCTACATACGCAACGAGATGGGTACCCGGCGATAAAACACCCACATCTGCTGTCCAAAAAACGGCAAACTTTTGATTAAGTGACTGGATAACGCCCTGGTTGACATTGGTCACAACCACTCCATCCAGGGTTACCTGTGTAATTTGAGCATCCAGATAATCCTTTATTTGCTGTTCAGTATAAGCTGACCAGCCCCAGGTTATGCGCACTGACCTGCCAACCGGGACGGTTACTACCGCCTTTCCGCCCGTAAGGGTGCACATTGCGGATGCTTCAAAAATACCTGTAGCTGTATTTTGTGCGCTGCTGCCGGGCGTGACTATTCTTGCTGGGACCGGTTGACACAAAGTAAGCCCAATGACGGCGATCAACAATGCCACCAGCAGCTTGATACGGGCTTTGGTACCATCCTGGTTCATCCTACACAGTATACGCTCAGACCAATACAAAGCAATATAATCGAGCGGAATCTCAATTAAAAAAAGACGTTGAGTGATATATCCGCCTTTACAGCCTACGCTGGCTGGGGTTGAGGCGCCTTAACCACACGTTGGGCAATGAACCACAACACCGCGAGAAGAACACCCCCCAGTAAAAAGGGAACGGGAGCGCCAAACCACTGAAACAGCGAGCCAAAAAAAAGCGGGGTGATGGCGTTGGCAGCGCTGTAAAAACCGGCAGAAACACCCAGGATTCCTCCGATTTCGTCTTTCCCGGCTGATTTGGTGATCAGGCTGTTGATGGCCGGATGCAACACCCCACCACCCAAGGCGGCGGGAAAGGATGCAACCAGTACCCAAATGATACCCAGCCAGCCTTTGTTCGCTTCGGACGGCAAGGTGACATTAATGATCTGTGTTGATGCTCTTCCTTGCATCTCGGCCTTGATCTTGGCCTCGTTATACCAGGGGACAGGCACCTGGGGGGTGGTGGCGGTCAAGAGCAGTCCGATTGCAAGGGTGGAAAGACCGAGCATAACCAGCCAGCGGTCACCGTATTTCTTACTCCAACGACCGATAAAACCACCTTGAATTGCAACAATGAACAGGCCAGCCAGCACAAACAAACCTGAAGTGTCACGGGCGCCCATGCCCAGCCGGTTGAGCGCAAACAGCGAGAACATCTGCTCATAACCGCCGAAAGCCAACTGCTGAGCAAACATCAGTATCAACAGGATGCCGATGGTGGGGCGGTTAATAGATTGAAACATAGCCTGAAAAGAGAAGGGGGCCCGGGCGCGAGTGGTTTCCTTTTGAGGGTTGCGAGTTTCTGGCAGCCAGAAGAAGGTCAACATAAGCGAAACAAGCGAGAAGAAGGCCGCGGTAAAGGCGACCGCCTGGTAATTATCGCCAGAGATGATCAGAACCGAGAAGGCAATGATGGGCCCCAGGATAAAACCGATTCCAAAGGCAGCGCCGATGAGACCAAGCCCCTGGGTGCGCGTCTTATCGGTAGTCACATCGGTGACAACAGTCTGGGCAGTGGATATGTTCGCACCTGAAAGACCATCGATAATGCGCGAAATAAAAAGGAGTGGCAGCGCATTTGCAAAACCGAGCAAGATAAAACCGATAAAAGTGCCAACCTGGCTAACAAGCAAAACAGGCCGGCGGCCAACACGATCAGAAAGGCGGCCAAGAATTGGCGCGCCGATGAATTGCATGAACGGGTAAGTGGCTCCCAGCAAACCGATAACAAAAGCGTTCGCGCCGAAACGAGCTGCGTATAAGGGCATGAGCGGGATGATGATGGACAGACCGAGCAGATCCACCAGGATGATGACAAATACGGGGAGAACTTTTTTAAAGTCAAGTTTTTCTTCAGTGGCGGCTGGCGCATTAGTAGTCATTACTTCTCCGATTTATAAAATACAACCCAAAAGAAACCAATAGGAAACAAGGCGCTAAAACAACCCGGAGATGTGCCACCAGCGCACCCAGCCACCGAGTGAACTAACCCCCAGGAAAACCAACAGCAAAGCGACTATTACCGCGATGAGCGTGTTGCGCGTACGAACAGTATCGGCTTTCTTTTTCCACATGGCAGGCAAATGGGCAACGATGACAGCCAACAGCATGGTGGCAGCATGTTCCCAGCGAAAAAGCGGGAAGCCAGTTTTGCCAAGGCCGTCCAGTACAAAAAATAAAACACCGAGCAGCATTTGGGTATCCATCAAGCCACCGAATGCTCCCAAAAGGGCATTGGCGGTTTTGTCAAAAGGCTGTTTCTTGATAAGCCCAAGGACGAGACGAACAATCAGCCCGATGGCCACCAGGGTAACAAGCCAGCGAGTGATGGAATGAATTGTCAGCAGAACGGACATGTAATCTCCTTGATTGAATAAAAACTGGTGGACGAAGGTTGACCTTTTTACACCTGGTCAAATCAGGTCTTGCTGGTGATGCTCTCGATAATCTGCTCCAACCAATCCAATTCAGCTTTTAAGTGGTGAATCTGATGTGAAAAAATTAAACCCAGGCTGCCAGCATGTGCTGGAATCAAGTCGATCTCATCCAGGCGCGATTGTATCTGCAGTTTTTGCTTTTCAAGCAAAGGAAGTGCCTCACCTGGCAGCATCCAATCCATAAAAGCCAGGCCAATATCCCCGGGAAAGTTGATCGGCGTGTAGAGTGCCAGATTCTCACGCAGCAAACGTTGAAATACCAGCTCGCCGCTATTGGTCAAACAATAGACTTTTCGTGGCGGGCGATTACCTTCCTGTTCCAACTCGGACGAAATCCAACCATCCTTCGACATTCGGTCGAGCAAGTAATAAGCCGTTGGTTTTTTAAGATCTGTACACAGGGATAAATTATTATCAATGAACTCGTTCAATTGATAACCGTGCATTTCCTGGCGACGCAGCAAACCGAGTAGAAGTAGTTTCTTTTCCATGTTGAATAATCAATCCTGACTAATCAAATTCTACTATTGATAGCGCACCCAGACAAAATCAGAACGGGTGATTTCAGGTATCACCCGTTCTGAAATGCCAGGCTGTTAAAAACAACCTGGCGATGGAATTTCATCCGGACTGAAGACTCGTTAGCGCATTCGCTTTACCAGGTTCCAATCTTTGACCCGCGAAAAAAGGTCTTCGAGAGAATGTAGATCACAGACCAGGACGGAAAGGGTGCTTGTCTGTGTTTTGCTATATTGGAATACCCGGCTGCCGGCGAAAATAGTGCTGGATTTTCGCCGGAATTCTTCGCGAGCCATATAACCTCCCATCCAAATTTCCATACCGTAAACCCAGATATTGCCCCACTGATGCGGGTGAATGATATAGGGTTCGCCCTTGTTCGCACAGTGAATACCTATCCGCATATCTGGGATCATGCTTGAATGAATATATACCAGGCTGTAATAATTGTTAACTGCATAAATACGCTGCAGGTGATCCAGCGTGACATTTTCAACTATGAAATTCCTATCGCGATCCAGACCGCCAATCTCAATATTGATTTGTTGGATACACTCACTTTTTAGTGCCAACCGCCCAAGCGGTGCCCAGATCTGCGGCTGTGACCAATTCGGCTGCATCGGATGAATAAGATAGCTGCGCTGCCCTGCATTGACGGCTTTTTGAATTTCTTCAGGAGAGTTGGTTGTTAATCCAAGCAGGAAAGCAAAAAGGTTGAGGTCGTGTTCGCTATGGTTGGCAGATGCAAACTGACCCTCAGGGATCAGGGCAGGGGCGCGCAACACCAGTGCGGGGTTGGACCGCATGGCGATAATCTGATTGCGCTTGGATGTAAGGTAGGTGTGGATATCGCAGCGGTGCCCACCAAGCGATACGTCGTATCTGGCCGGCTCACTAAACGCTGTTGGGTTTTTCACGATGAATGGGATGTCATTTTCACCCAGGTAACGGCGAAAAGCCAGTTCGACGGCAATACCAGCAACAATATGGCGCAGTCGCGAATAAACAGAGCCGCTCATACCATCCCCAACATGTTGAAGTGATCGAATCGCATAGGCGATGCCTCCTTCCGTAAGATCGGAAGTGTAAGGCAGCTTGATAAAATCAGCGGCGGTAATCATGGGCAAGTATCCAGCAATTGGACCTCGTTTGTCAAAGGCTTAATATTTTTTAAGTTGAAACCTGGATCTCATTACGAAACTGCAAGCAATAATGATGAAAAGTATTGCTGACCCATGCGCTGCCTAATCCGTAAGGGGCGAGCGGTTGATTATCCTGCATCCATATCTTTTCATCTTTGAGCGTGTAGACTTTGCCCAACTCTCGGGCGATATCCCATGCCAACGGGTAAATTTTACCGCCCTTCTTGACATTCTTAACAATTATTGTCAGGTATGCTTTGTGACGCAGCAGCGGCTTGAGACCGGCATAAATCTCAACCAGCTTTGCAAGAAATTGCTCGTAATCATGCAGATTGCCGACATCATTCGGGTCATCAGAATAAACCACATCCAGTTCGCTTGAATCGCGCCGTTTTTTTTGGTTCTGTGCACCCTTGGCGTGCAGCATATCCCAGTACGGTGGTGATGTAAATAAATAATCCACGCAAGGGATACCGTATTGGGATGCGAGATTGGCATCGCCCTGAATCATTTTTGCAACCAAACCTCCCTGCACACCGGCAGCATCTGATGAAAACAAATTTTCTTTTTCATCCTGCACAACCTGGGCAGCGATTTCAGCATATTGGGGATTCAATTCAATTCCGTAGGAATTCCTGCCACAGCGGAGCGCAGCCACCAACGTTGAACCAGTACCTGCCATTGGATCGAGAACCGTCTCTCCGCTTTTGGTAAAGAATTCGATGAATTCTTGCGCCATCGTCTCGGGAAATTTGGCAGGATGGCGCAGCACCCCTTTTTTACGCGGCGGCGGATTGTGGATAAACCAGGACTTTTGAAATTTCAACCAGGTTTTTGGATCAAGATCATTCAATTTATTGGGCATGATATTTTATTTTAACCGATTTGGCACAAGTGGCGCGATGCAATGAAGGGGTAAATCAGGGTGTGGGCCTGGGTGTTCGGGATGGTGTTGGTGTTTTTGATGGAGTGGGTGACGGTGTTGGGGAAAGATAATCAACCGAATTAACAGTTAGATCAGAGAAACTGACACTCAACCCATCAGGACTGCTGGAGCTGGCATATACCCCAAGACTGCCACTTTTGAAAAGCGGATCGATCACCGTGAACTGGTAACGCCCATTCAAGAAAAAACGCATTTCCACGCCTGATGCCCATACGCCCATTTTTACCTGCCCGGGCGCGCCGATAGGGGCATCTCCACTTGGAAGCCAATCTTGCAGGTGAATAGTAATGCTGTCACGAACACGTTCCACGCGCACGTTACCGCTGCAATTTAGCAAAAACCGGTAACCAAAAGCCTGGTTCGCTGCACGGAATAATACCCCATAGTCATCTGCTCCAAAGCAGCGATTAACCGAAATAGTCATTTCGGCATAGAAATCGGTCAATAACAAGCCCGTATTCATGCTGGCAAGGGTCGCAGGTGAAACATTGATGGCAAGGGTTAAGCGGTTGCGATCCAGTATGATGTTGTTGCCGCCACTACTGGCTGGCCGGGCAAGTGTCCACGCTTTTAGATCGCTAAAATCATCTAAACATACCTGTGCGCCCAGGCCTGGAAAGGGTTGAAGGGTGGCACCTGGTGCGATTGTTGGAATGGGCGTCCATGTAGCAGTGGCAGGAAACCATTCGATTGTGGCAGTCGCAGGAGCCGGGCTGCTTGTATCTGAAAGATATAATGGAGTAATATCCGACCCACCCGCAGAGATATTGCCTGCAGATGGTAGGCAAGCTGAAAGAGCAAAGGAAATTATTAGGAGAAGATAAATGATATGGCGCATTGATGCTAAATGTTTGGTTATTTAAGGCTTGTAATGTAAAATCAAATTACCGTTTCGAAAAGATCCACTCCATTCTAGCACAAGGAGAAATAGATGAGCGAAAAAGCCGTGTTGGTCACCGGCGCATGTGGTGAGATCGGTCAGGCATTGATCCAGAATCTTTCGGCCCAGGGTGGGTTTCGCATTGTAAGCGCAGATCTGGCTCCGCTGCCAGATGCGATCATGTCCCTGGTGGCGGAACACTTACAGGGCGATCTGGTAAACCGGGTGAAACAGTTTTACGATTATGATTTCGATGTTATTTATCACCTGGCAGCTTCGCTCTCGTCAAAAGCAGAAATCGCCACTGAAGAAGCGCACCGTATCAACGTAGAAGGCACGATGCAGTTGTTAATGATGGCGGCCTACCGCTCAGAAAAGTACCAGAAGGAAATAAAATTCCTATTTCCCAGTTCAATCGCAGCGTATGGCTTCCCTAACATCGAAGCCAAGAAAGCCGCTGGCGGCGTGAAAGAAGATGAATACAACACCCCCCACACAATGTATGGTTGCAACAAGCTTTATTGCGAAAAATTGGGGTTGTATTACAGCCGCTATTTCGGCCAGCGTCACCTTGACGAAAAACCGCCAACCATGCTCGATTTTCGCGCCATCCGCTTCCCGGGGCTGATCAGTGCCTACACACTCCCAAGTGGTGGAACCAGCGATTATGGCCCGGAGATGCTGCACGCAGCGGCGCAGGGCAAGCCATATTCCTGTTTCGTGCGCGAAGATACAAAGATCTCCTTCATGGCGATGCCCGATGCGATTAAGTCTTTGATCGCGCTGACGGAAGCCCCGCGAGAAAAATTGAGCCATGTTGTTTACAACATCGCAGCCTTCAGCCTGACGGCAGGTGAATTTCGAAAGCGCGCCCTGCATGCCTTTCCAGGACAAAAGATCACTTTTGATCCGGTTCAACGCCGGCAGGGTATCGTAGACTCTTGGCCGGAGGATGTGGATGATACCCTGGCGCGCAATGAATGGGGCTGGGTGCCAGATTTTAACGCAGACCGCTTCTTCAACGATTATTTTATCCCTGTGATTAAAAAGCGCTATGCCAACAAGCCGAGTTTGAGGACAAAAGAGTAGACCAACCAAACCAGGAAAAGATTATCATCGTCGTCGAATGAAAATAAAACGCAAAGCGGGTTGGATCTGGTCCAACCCGCTTTGCGTTTTACCAACCAATTTTAGACTAACTATTGCTGACGATCTGATTACGTTCTGGGCCAACACTGACCAAACGCACCGGGACACCCGCCAACCTGGCAATTGAATCCAGGTAATCTTTGGCAGCCTGAGGCAGATCTGCCCACTGACGGATGGCGCTAACATCTTCCAACCAACCGGGGAGTTCCTGGTAAACTGGCTCATAATCTTCCAGATTGGATGGGCCAAAGGGCAAATCGCTGATTGTCTTTCCACCCTTGCGATAAGCAATACACAGCTTCAGGGTTTCTATTCCTGAAAGGATATCCAATTTGGTGATAACCAGCTCGGTCAACCCGTTAATACGCACGGCATAACGCAGCAGTACGCCATCCAACCAGCCAACCCGACGAGCGCGGCCAGTGGTCGTCCCATATTCATCCCAGGGGTTTTCACCTGTACCACGCAAACGCAGGGCAAGCTCGTCAAATACTTCCGTAGGAAATGGACCACTCCCCACTCGCGTTTGGAAAGATTTGCAAACACCGCTTACTTCGGCATCGTTCGCGGCAGATATGCCAATCCCGAGACCAGGAAAAACACCCGATGCAATGGTGGTGGATGATGTGACAAAAGGATAAGTACCATGATCGATATCGAGCAGAGTACCCTGCGCGCCTTCAGCCAAAACCCGCTGGCCCGCAGCCATGGCGCTGCACACTTCCAACGATGTATCGGCAATATAAGGCAGCAGCATTTTACGAAAATGTTGGTAAGCCTCAATGATATTGATAAGGTTGATCTGCGGCGCCCCAAGCAACCCCAACTGCTGATTGGCATCATCAACCAGGACGCTCAGGTGTTCAAAAAAATCTGCCGAAAGCAAATCTGCCATACGAAGCCCACGCCGGCTGGCTTTATCAGTGTAGGCCGGACCAATACCACGTCCGGTTGTGCCAATGCTGCCTTTACCGCGCGCCGCTTCTTGAGCTTTGTCGAGCGCCTGGTGTGCAGGCGTGATCAAGTGTGCAGCATGTGAAATGCGCAAGCGATCCGGGTTAACTTGTATTCCCGCCTTATGTAGCATTTCGATCTCGTCCAACAGGGACCTGGGGTTGATAACCATGCCATTTCCCAGGACTGCTACTGGTTTTGGATGGATGATCCCGGAAGGAATGAGATGCAGCTTAAAAAGTTTGGAACCTACTGTGACCGAATGACCGGCGTTATCGCCACCGTTATAACGCGCGACGATATCCGAATTGGCAGCAAACCAATCCACAATGCGACCTTTACCTTCATCACCCCATTGGGTGCCAACAATTATCTGAAGCGGCATGATTGTCTCCCAAAAAAATATAACGAACAAGTAGATTATAAAGTAGAATCGGATATTCGCGCGAAGGGCTGCGCGACCGCATAAACAAACAACTGGTTTTCGGCCTGTTGTATAATGAATGAGTGGAGCATCATGACATGAAACGATTATTATTTATACTAGGAATTACCTTCACCTTTTTACTGCTGGCAAGCGCGTCTTTTACGGCTGTGCGGGCATCTGAGCCCCAGCAAAACCTCGTTACCCCCACACCCGGGCCCGATGGACGCATCCTGTACACTGTACAGAGTGGACAAAACTGTACCCAGATCGCCTTGCTGGCAGGTATCACCATCTTTCAACTGCGTACTCTGAACAATTTGGATGAAATCTGCACACTGAGAGTCGGCCAGAAGCTATTGATCGGCATGGGTGGACCATCCGGCGGGCCACCAACCAGCAGCGCACCAGTAGCCAGCGCCACCCCACAGCAAGCAGCTACACCAACACCATCCGTTGGAGAAGCCTCCGTCTGCGTTCTGTTATATGAAGACATTAATGGTGACGCTTTGCGCGAGGATACCGAAGTAGCCATTCCCAACGGCGCAGTCAGTGTGACAGGCACGTCCGGGCAGTTTTCACAAACTGCAGCCACAACGGCTGGAACCGACCCGATTTGTTTTGATAAAGTTTTACAGGGCACTTACAACATATCCGTTGCCGCCCCCGAAGGTTATAACGCTACCACACAGCAAAACTACACACTGGATATTAAGATCGGTGAACAAATTTACGTTGATTTTGGTGCGCAGCTGGGCGGGAAAGCCAAGCCGCAGGATCCTGCGACTGAACCTGGCTCAAACAATTTACTCGGCATTGCCGGAGGAGCGTTGGTGCTGGTAGGGATCGGATTGGGACTTTATGCCTGGCTGGTATATGGACGGAAATCAAAATATAATGACCTGGGTTAAAGTCGCAACAAATTCCCGGGCCTGCGAACGTTCAAAAAGAACATGAACACAGCCGCTTTGCGTCAACTCACTGAGATCAATCGCCGTTTTTACGCCGATTTTGGCTCAAATTTTTCCGCCACCCGGCAGCGAATCCAGCCCGGGGTGCGCCAGATCATGGCCCGGTTAACCGGAAACGAAAACCTGCTTGACCTGGGCTGCGGCAACGGTCAATTGGCGCGCAGCCTGGCTCAGAATAATTTCAAGGGCAGGTACCTGGGGCTGGATTTCAGCCAAGCGCTGCTCGCAGATGCCCGATCACAACCAGAAGGCTTTTCAGCAGAATTCCGCGAAGCAGACTTGCTGGCACAGGATTGGGATAATACACTCCTTCCAAATGGCTATACAGTGGTTACCGGGTTTGCAGTCTTGCACCATATCCCGGGAGCCAACACTCGCGTCAGAATTTTACAAAAGGTGCACCAATTACTGGCCGATGGCGGGAAGTTCATCCATTCGAACTGGCAATTCCTCAATAGCGAAAAACTGAAAGGGCGCATTCAACCCTGGGAAACAATCGGTTTATCCTCAACGGATGTGGATGAAGGCGACACCCTGCTTGATTGGCGCAGCGGAGGGCTAGGCCTGCGTTATGCGCACCATTTTTCGGCATCCGAGTTGGATACCCTCGCAAATGAAACCGGATTCAAAGTGATCGAATCGTTCTTATCAGATGGCGAAAACGGACGTTTGGGCCTGTATCAAATTTGGGAGGTGGATCAAAATAATAACATTCACCCGGAAACTTCATAGGACCGTAAAATCGGACCTGGTAGACGATTTACTTGAGCAAATCATACAGATATGATCAAAATAAACTGGCAGGGTTTGCAGGACTGCCCAGTTGACATTACATCAGAATAGATTGGGTCAAATAAAAGCAGCCATGAAAAAATTCAAGTCTTTTTTTGAGCGCTGGTGGTTTGTATTGGTCCTTCTGGCCCTTTTGCCACTCTATGTCCTCATTGCGATAAATAACGAGCGGATCGTCGATTATGTGAATAATGGCTTTTTCACCTTCTGGCTGGCTGGCCATCTTCCCTGGATCGGCGGACATCCCTATTCACCCATTGACTGGGTGAACGGCCATCAAGTCAATGGGGCCACATGGATCCCGAATAAAATTTTCCCTTACCCACTGCCGTTGGCGTTGATCACCGCTCCATTGGGGCTTCTACCCCTCAACCAGGCTTATATTGCCTGGGATGTACTGGCCCAGGTATTGATTGCGGTGTGCATATTGTGGCTTGCAACGCGCTGGGACGACGCAAACCGGCAGTTGTATGCCATCTTCGTGCTGGCAGCCACCATTTTGAATGGAAACATCTACCTGGGATTGATGACCGGCACAATTTCTGCCTTGTTCCTGGTCTTTTTAACCCTGGGGTTGTATTTTATAGAAAAGCGCCATCCGATACTGGCAGGGGTGGCGCTGGCAGGGTTGGCGCTCAAACCGCCCTTGCTGACAGTAGTCGCATTGATAGGGTTGTGGCTATTGCTACGACACAATTGGAAAACCCTGGGCGGCATACTGATAGGCGGCCTGGGGCTGTTAGCCATTGGTTTAATTCAAGATGTACACTGGGTGGAAAAGTTCCGAGGAGCAAGCGAAAATTTGCTGAACATGCGGCTGGGCAATCAACCCACCATTATCAGCTATACGCGGCTGGCCTGTGCTGGAAACTTAAGCTGCGCTTTTACCTGGTATGGCCTGATCGCCCTGGCCCTGATCGCCATTTTTACCTGGCTAATCTGGAAAAGACAGGAAACACTTTCACCCATGATGGCTTTCAGCGCAGCAATTTCCCTGGGGGTATTACTGCCACCCTATTTGTGGTCTTACGATTATGTCGTACTGGTCATCCCGATTTGTTATATTTCTTTTGATCTGATCCGCCGGCGCAAAACCTACTTATACTCAACCATTTTCCTGCTCATTTTGGATGTATTATCAATCATAGGGTTGGCATTGTTCTGGATGAACCCCGACAGCGAAGCGCTTACCATTCAGCGTGATATGTGGAGCATCTGGGTGGGACTGCTGGTGCTGGCCACCACCTGGTGGATGGTATTCCAGGCGCCAGATACCAGACCAGCTCATATCGAAAGTACTGAGGGATAAAGCAAAACCCATCAATACAGCAATAAAGTGGCAGCGAATCGTATGCCCAATTCTAAATATTTATGAAGAATCGGCATTTTTACAAACCACAAAATGCCAATTTAAAAAAACATCTACGGAAAAAATTAAAATCATCAAAAATAACGCTGCTTTATTAATGAAAATAACGTCAATAAAAATATCCCCCCCCTTTAAGTCATAGATATTGATGAAAACATCAGCATCCCCTACCCTTTACATGGGGGAGGATTAATGTATTATTGGTGTGTTGGCGTTTTCCTTGGTTTTTTCGAAATCGAGGGGGACGCTGATAATATTTAATATCCCAGAAAGGAAGTTTTATGAATGTACGATCAGCCGAGCTCGCATCTGTCGCCTAAGATCCAGGCCCGCCCGAAAGCCAATGGCATTGGAAACGGTATTTTTGCCCAACAAGTGCTTAATAAGGGTGAACTCCTGGCCGTTTTCGGGGGTGTCGTTTACGAATGGGACACCTTCATCAACCTCCCAGAACGTGACCGTAGTCTTTGCATCCAGGTGGAAGAAGACCTCTTCCTGGTGCCACGTCCAATTGGAGATGGGGATTACGTAAATCACAGTTGTGATCCCAATGCCGGGCTTTCGGGGCAGATTGCGCTCGTTGCCATGCGAGACATTCAACCCGGCGAAGAAATTTGTTTTGACTATGCCATGAGTGATACTGCTGCATATGATGAGTTTGAGTGTGGTTGTGGCGCACCAAACTGCCGCCGCAGTGTCACCGGAAGCGATTGGCAGTTGCCAGAAATTCAAAAACGTTACGCCGGGTACTTCGCTCCACACGTTCAGCGCAAGATCAACGCCCAACATAATGCTGAACGGGCCGCACATCGCGCCGAAAAATATCGTTATACCGGGTTAAAAAGTACTGGTCCAAACCTGCTTTACGAATAAACATAAGCCCCGCTTTCATCAGAAAGCGGGGCTTATGTTTATATGCGGTCACACCTGGCAAACATTATGGGACATTTTGCGCAAAGAATATCTGGCCATTAACCGCAAAAAATAGAATCTTATTAGGGCTCAACGCCATGGCTGTGATCACTGCGCCCTTGGGCAGGTGATCATTCTTGCTCGTTCCAGCACGGATTTGATTTTGAAGCTCAAGCGAACGGGCGCCGAATCGGTAAACAGCCTGGGAGCGGGGTTCAGGTTCAAGTAGTGCCACCGATGGGTCGGGGGCAGATGTAAAAGTAATTTGTGAAAAAACCGTATCACCCAAGCGCATTCCGCCCTGATAACCGGGACGCGGGTCGATATACACAGCCGGGTCATTACAACGAGTGGGAGATACATCCAGACGGCTAAATGTACAGGTGGTCATATGACCATCCTGGTGAAGCAGGTAGAGATCATCACCATTGATGGCCATTCCGATAGCCTGTTCCATCATAACCGGTACCTGGTCTTGAAAGTAGAAGAATGGCTTATCACGAAATTCAAACTCGGCATCACCATAATACATCCAAACCGCATGCCCGGCGGCATCCAGGACATACAGGCTGTTATAGGTATCATAAGCGATCGCTGTAATACCCATCCAACCCTTGTCCGGTATTTGAAGGAAGGATGTTGTAGGGGGTTTGCCAGGGATGCAGTATAACAAATTGCCGGAAGCATCAATGCCCAGGATGGTGGCGGCTTTAGGATTGGAACGCGGCAAGATGATAATATCGATCAATTTTCCAACCTGGATTCCATCCCAATTTCCGGAACCGCATTTAAAACTTCCGTCGAGAGTGAAGTTATGGTTGTTGTACATGCCCCTTATCACCACGCCAGTGAGATTATCAAGCATGTAAATATCGGAATCAGATGCTATCATTCGCGTGATCAGCAAGTTCTTAGGAAAAGTGCTGAGATCAAAAGCGGGCGAAAATTCAACACGGACAACACGGTCGAGACCATCCAATGCAGACTGGGCCTGCTGGCGCAATTGCTGAGACTCGGCGCTGGAGGTTGTCTGGTAAAGATCAGCTTTATCAAGCCAGCCAAGGGTTTCCTGCCATTGAACACGTTGGGTAGTTGGATTGGAATCAACAAGAGTCTGACTGGCGGCCAGGTTGGCGCGGTTAAAATAAATCTCGTATTGTGCCTTATAACCTAATTGAAAATAGACCACCCTGGCCGCAACCACAAGCAAGACCGGGATGGCAATGGCAATAAACAACGGCCAGGAACGCGAGAACAAGGAATCCTGCTGGTCTTCATCATCACCGGGCAAGAGTCGGGCAATGTTTTTCTCACCCAGGGCAGTGAATTTTTGCGTTAAAGCTCGGCCACGCTGAATGAAAAGGGCCAGGGAACGAGCCGCAGCGCGCAGGCTATTTATTACTCCGGCGCGTATTTGAGGTGAGGTTGAAGCCTGTGTTTTCCGTGTCGTTCGGACGGGAACGGGAACCTGAACCTGTTCATCTGCTGCCGGCTGAAGCAGCGGTGTGGTCGTATTTTCGGGCAGGCTGGGTTCCGTGGTCAGCGCAGGGATTGTCTCAACCGGATTCTGATCTGCAAGAGTATCGATTTTGGCAGTTTCGACAGATTCTGGAGCACTTGGGCTGCTTTGAGGGGCCGGTTCACTGGCTTCTGGCGCCCCATCTCCAGCAGGCACGCTCTCAGCGGCTGGCTCAATCACTACAGGTTCGACGGCTGGTGGCTTTTCCTGAGCAGCATCGGGGGGAGATTGCAGTGTCACAGCGAGCGCGCTGCTCACTGGGACAGGGATGGGAAGGGGCTGGGAGGCTGGCAGCGCTTCAGGTTCAACCAGAGCAGCGGGCTCGGCGGGCTGAAGCGGGGCATCCTTAACGGCGCGAATGATGTTCATCGCACCACTGCCTTCAGACACTTTAACCAACAGCGCGCCCACATCTGTATTGGTGATCGCCAATAATCGGCGCCGGGTGATATCGAGGGCTGCCGAGCTGCGTGCCTCACTCAGCGATTTGTCCCAATTAGGTGGCAGCGAAGCGCATAACAGCAAGCTATCGCCGGGTGCCAGGGTGATATGAGCAAAATACAGATGCGCTGTCTGGCTAAGGCCAAGTCCCTTGCCTGCCAATTGGGGATTGTTCAGATGTTGAGAGTCGCCGCTCAGATGATATACATGCGTAGGCCCGCACTGGACGATATACATCGAATCACCGCGCAAACTGCACAATACCAGTGATCCGGTGCTGTACAATCCCTTACCCGTGGATTTCATATTCCGATCCACCAGATAGGTGTTGAGCGCCTCCGCAGCTGTCTTGAGCGCGAATGTCAAAGAACCGGCGGTATCGTAAAAGGTCTCCGCCACCTGTCCCACAATCTGCTCATATTCGCTGTTGGAATAGCTCACGTTACCCGCCATCGTCAGATAGACGAGCAGGCGGTCCTGGTCGCGTCCGCGCGCCAGTTTTTTGGGCGGGTTTTGGGCCAGCAGGCCGGGCAAAAGCGGCCATTCCTGGCCGTTAATGCGGTAAAGATTTAGGATAGTCAAATCGAAGGCGCTCATATATGTATCTAACATTATACTGGTAAAATCTTGCTGGGAAACAACCGTATGGATTTTAAACTACACACAACTTTCGACACACTCGAACCCCTGGCCCCGGCCTGGAATGCCCTGGTAGAAAAAAGCGTCACCAACGCCCCCTTTTTGCGCTATGAATACCTATCCACCTGGTGGAGCACACGCGGCGGCGGCGAATGGCAGGATGCCAACCTGGCTGTCATTACAGCCACCCAGCATGGACTGCTGGTGGGCATAGCGCCGCTATTTTTGGCGATTAACCGTGATCATGAGCCGGCTTTGATGCTGCTTGGAAGCATCGAAATATCGGATTACCTGGATGTGATCGTCCCAACGGATCAGCACGAAGCTTTTATGGCAGAGCTGCTGGATTGGCTGGGCTCAAACTATCCCTTTACCTGGCGCGCGCTCGATTGGTACAACCTGCCAGAGAACTCTCCCAGCCTGGGCGCACTCAAAAAAGATGCCGAGCGCTATGGCTGGGCGTATACTCAGGAAGTGTACCAACCCAGCCCCTTCATCCCACTACCTGGTGATTTTGAAACCTACCTGGCTGGTATCGATAAAAAACAACGCCACGAAATCCGCCGAAAAATGAGGCGCGCCGAGGAAAGTGGGCGCGGGGTGCGCTGGTATCTAATCGACAAAGAAGACGATCTTGATGCCGCGATGGAGAGTTTTTTGAGCCTGATGGCGCATGACTCGGAAAAAGCTGCCTTTCTCACCGAGGTGATGCGCTCTCAAATGAAAGCATCCGTGCATGCCGCCTTCCGCGCCGGATATTTGCAACTGGCTTTTCTGGACGTAGATGGAGAAAAAGCCTGCGCATACTTGAATTTCGATTACGATAACAAGATATGGGTCTACAACTCTGGACTTGACCGCCGATTCATGGATCTATCGGTTGGCTGGGTTTTGCTGGGCTACCTGCTCGAATGGGCAAACAACCATCAGCGCGCTGAATTCGATTTTTTACGCGGCGATGAAGATTACAAATATAAGTTCGGCGGACAAAAACGGCACGTGATGCGCGTAAAGGTGACGCGCTAATCATTCTGTTTTAATTATTTCGCAGTATCATTCGATTAAATAAATTGTACGGAGGCGATCATGCAGCCCGATTTAACGGAAAAAATCCTGGAATTAATTCGCCGGACTTCGACAAGCCTGCCAGCGGACATTGAAGAACGCCTGCGCGCAGCCCTCGAAAAAGAAACTCCCGGTTCGGCAGCCCGCGGCGCAATAGAGACGATCATCAAAAATGTGGAACTCTCCCGCGCCAAGTCAACACCGATCTGCCAGGATACTGGAACTCCGATCTTTTATGTGTACTATCCAGAAGGTTGGAGCACGCTAAAGCTAAAAGCCCAGATCCGCGGCGCGATGGAACAGGCCACCCGCCTGAATTATATGCGCCCCAATGCCGTTGATGCCATTTATGACAAGAACAGCGGTAACAACCTGGGCGGCGATGAATTCCCATCGATCCACTTTGAAGAAATCGAAGATGATCAGTTGACCATCCAGTTAATGCTCAAAGGTGGTGGCTGCGAAAACGTGGGGGCGCAGTATTCCCTCCCGGACAGCCGCCTGGGAGCCGGGCGCGATCTGGCTGGGGTACGAAAGGTAACCCTGGACGCCGTTCAAAAGGCACAGGGCCAGGGCTGTGCGCCTGGTATCCTGGGTGTTGCCATCGGCGGTGATCGGGGTTCATCTTATGCCAAATCAAAGGAAGTTTTGCTTGACAGGCTGGGAGTGCGCAACGAAGATCCCAAATTGGCCGAACTGGAAGAAAGACTGACCAGCGAAGCCAACACACTGGGCATTGGCCCAATGGGCTTTGGCGGCCAAACTACCGTGATCGATACCAAAATCGCGGGCATGCACCGCCTGCCTGCGTCATTCTTCGTCTCGGTTTCTTACATGTGCTGGGCTTACCGGCGGCGCAAGATGACCGTAAAAGGCACAGATATCCAATACGATTAACCCATTTCCCTTGCCTGGAAGGATATCACAGGGCATGCGCGAGATTTCAGGAGATAGAACATGCGAGAAATCAATATTCCCATCAGCGATGAAACCATCCGTGAACTGAAGGTTGGCGAACCGGCGCTGCTAAACGGCATCATGGTAACAGGCCGGGATGCCGCTCATAAATGGATGATCGAGACTTTTATCAAGAAGACCCGCCAACCGCAAGGTGATGATCTCGTGGCTTATGAAGATTTAAAAAAGCTGCTCAATGGCGCGGTGATCTATCACTGCGGCCCGGTTGTGGCTGGCCTGGAAAATAAAGAGTACCGCTTTGTGGCAGCCGGCCCGACAACCTCGATCCGCGAGGAGCCGTATCAGGCCGATGTTATGAAACACTTCAATGTGAAGGCTGTGATCGGCAAAGGCGGAATGGGGCCAAAAACCCTGGCGGGCTGTCAGGAAACACCGGCGGTGTACTTCCATGCCATCGGCGGCGCAGCATCCTTTATTGCCCAATCTGTCAAGAAAGTGCTGGGCGTGTATAAACTGGAATTCGGCGTTCCTGAAGCATTGTGGGTAATCGAAGTGAAGGATTTCCCCGTGGTGGTGACAATGGATGCACACGGACAGTCGCAGCATGCCGTAGTGGAGGCTGCATCCAAAAAAATACTCGAACAACTGCTTGCGCAACCGTACTGATAACCCAGCTACCTTTTACCCATACATCCTGAAAGGGGCGCTCTGGGTGCACAGCGCGCATGTTTTCGATTGATTTATCTTTCCAAAAATAGTCCATAAAAAATACCTTTGGTCAGAGTGAGGGGGCACTCCGTCCAAAGGTGTAATTATTTTCTCTCATGTTTACTTAAATGTCAAGTATATTGGTTTACGTTGTAATGCATTTCTCATAAAAATGTTCTGTAAAAATGAACCGTTTGCTTCAGCCTGTCGCGCAAGTGGAACCTGAATATGCCCGACTGCCATAAGTGATTAATCGCTCACAATAGGCCGGATAGGCATAGTTTTCAAATACCCCATCGCCGCCGAAAGCACCTCATCCACCATCTGATCGCGCAGCACCGGTTCAACCAGTTTGCCGCTGTGGAACAAAATAAAGGGGGCGTTGACCATTGCCAGCACAGTTCCCGCCGCCAGGAAGGGGTTGCGCGGCACGAACGCGTCAGCTGCCATGCCCTTTTGCAGCAAAGTCGACAATTGCCCCACCGTCGCCTGCATCCGCAGACGGCTTTCTGCGGGTGTTTCACCGCCGACTTCGGGCATGACCCATGCCATGCGGTACAGGTTGGGATTTTCACGCGCAAAGGCAATAAAAAAACGCAGCAGGTCTTCCACCACCCTGGGAATGTTTTCCGTTTCGGCGCGCTGATCAAAAACCCGCTGCTGCGTCCGCCATTTTGCCATTTCGCGCTGGCTCAAGGCACGCAGGATGGCGGCCTGATTCTCAAAATAGGTATACAGCGACATGTGCGCCACACCCATCCGTTCAGCAATCGCCCGGCTGGTGATGGCTTCCGGGCCGGATTGCTGCAAAATGGCGAGGGCGGTATCCAGGATTTGTTCACGGGTGGATTCGAGTTGGGCGGGGGTCATCTTCGGGCGGGGCATACGGTCAAAATCCTTTCAGAATTAATTTGCAAAACCTTGACACATTTATTATACCACGTATAATAAATACGCTGTATAACAAATAACCAAGGAGTGTTCGCGTGAAAAAATTTCTGAAATTTCTGGCAATTGTGCTGGGTGGTGCCATTCTGCTGCTGGCAGCATTTGTCTGGATTTATGCCCCCATCCGCGCCAAAAACCTGGCGGCGCAGTACGACCAATTTCGCGCGGAACACCAATCCGAACATGACACAATTGACGCTCAGTTCAACCAGCACGATACCGTGGTGAACGGTCTCAAATGGCATTATGGTGAGCAGGGCAACCCGGATGGCCCGGTGATTCTGTTCCTGCACGGTTTGCCCGAAGGCTGGTATTCGTGGCGCTACGTCCTGCCGCTGATCGACCAGAACTACCGCCTAATCGCCATCGATATGAAAGGCTATGGCCGTTCCGATCTGCAGGACGATAATTACAACTGGCATGTTGTTGCCGGGCAAACCCTGGATTTGATGGACAGCCTGGGTGTCAAAAAGTTTTACGTCGTCTCGCACGATTGGGGCACGATCATTGGCAGCGTACTGGTCGGAGACCATCCCGAGCGCATCTTGGGCTATGTACGCATGGAAGCGGACTTAATCATGAAAGGGAACGGCAATACGCCGCCCATGTCAGTCTATCTGACCAAACCCCAATGGCTGCTCTTCCAAAACAACTGGGTTGCAGCCTTCATGTACCAGGATGCGGGCTGGTTGATTGGAACCATCTACCCGGCGCGGATGAAAACCCCGTTTAAACAGGTTGACCGCGATTACCTGACCTACGAGTATTCCCGGCCCGGTGTGGCGGCGATGAATCCCAAATATTTCCTGACAAAGAATTGGGACTTATACAGCGCCATCGGCAAAATCTGCAAAAACGATTTTCCCTTCCCCGTTCTGCAGCTCCAGGCTGACAGCGACCCCGCCCAACTCCCTGAGATCTTTGCCAACGCTGCCACCGAATGCCCGAACGTGACGATAGAATGGGTAACGAACGCCAGCCATTTTGACAACTTCGATCAGCCACAGCAAGTGGCTGACGCTATCAATCGCTTTATCCAAGCGCAAGCAGGAAAATAACATGAAAACTATTTTTTCTCGCCTGTCCCTGGCAACAATGAACAACAAAAAACTCAATCCCCGACAGTTTGGACTTTGAAAGTTACACACCAGGAAATAATTGATGAAAAATGTTTTTGAAACCCTCCTGCCCGCCAAAATCGACAATGTCATCCACGGGACAAAACTCCCCTTCTACGTTTTCGCCCTGTACGCCATCGTCAGCACCGCACGCAGCTGCATTCACCTGCTCTCACCCGATGGTGGCGCAGGAACTATAGCCGGAATGGATCTTTCGGGGACGGGCGCAGACGGGATCATCTTCGCCTTTGCGCTGTGGGGCAGCTCACAACTGCTGTTCGCCATCATCCAACTTTTGGTGGTCGTCCGCTACCGCTCGCTAGTTCCGTTCATGTGGCTGATGCTCATCTTGGAAGTCCTGCTGCGTGAACTGGTTGGTAAAATGAAGCCGGTCACCTTTGCGCACACGCCGCCCGGCGCCATTGGCAACCAGATCATTCTGCCGCTGGCTGTGTTGATGGTAGGATTGGCGCTGTGGAGCGCAACCCGGCAGCCAACTGGTTGACATCAACCAGGACCTGAATCCCGAGAGCTCCGTCGCCGTGTCTGCGCTGCCGTAAAAGAAATCGAGGGAGAATTGCCATGCTTACCGAACCCAGTATTTTGATAGCCATTTTTGTCGCCTTGTATCTGGCCTTTTTAGCCTGGTATGGGGGCAAATGCAAACCATTATCCCAGGCCGAAGTTGAAACCCTGCTCCTTGAAATGCAGCGGCGGGCGGGGAAGCTGGGGCAGAATGATGAAGAATCTCCCATCCTGCAAGAATTCCGCGACCTGGCAAAAAGCGACGATGGGCGGGAATACTACATGGTCAACCTGCTAAAATTCCGCAAAAAAGCCCTTTATCCAGAAGGAAGTTCTTTTGGGGATGACCCGCTGGCAGCCAACAAGCGCTACAACCAGGCCATCATTCCACTGCTGCTCAAACACGGCGGTCACCCCGTTTTCCTTGGCCAGGTTCAGGGACGGTTCATCCACCCGGATGGAAATGACGACTGGGACCAGGTCGGCATTGTGCGCTATCGCAGCCGTCGGGATATGTTCAACATGGCGATTGAAATTGCCGGACATCGGGTTGACATCCACAAGTGGGCTTCTTTGGAAAAAACGCAGGTTTTCCCTGTAAAACCTGTGGTCAATCTAACCTTCATCAAAGCGACAGCCGCTGTTTTCCTTTTTCTGATTGCAGCCCTTGTAACTCTGATTCTGGGCATATTCGGTATTTTTTAGCAGCGGGATTTGAACGACCCTGTAGAACACATATCAAAACGCATGCCGGGCAACAGCCTGCCTACTGTATAATACAGCATGCCATATCTGATCGACGGTCATAACTTGATCCCCAAACTGGGGCTGGACTTGAATTCATTTGACGACGAAACCCAACTGGTTGAGCTGCTCAATGAATTTTGTCGTCTTTCACGCCGCGGGCAGGTGGAGATCTATTTTGACAACGCGCCGCCTGCGATACCCGAGAAACGCCGGATTGGAATGGTAACCGCCCATTTTGTGCGCAAACCGGTGATTGCCGATGACGCCATTGGTTTTCGTCTTAAAAAGCTGAAGAATGACGCCCAAAACTGGACAGTGGTCTCATCAGATCATCGTGTCCAAAATGAGGCCAGATCCGTCGGGGCAAAGGTGGTCTCTTCCGAGGAGTTTGCGCGCACCGTCGCCGAAACTTTGCGCGCCGCGCCGCCCGCTTCTGATAACAAACCAAAGATGAGTGCTGGCGAACTGAACGACTGGCTTACGCTTTTTGGTGAGGGCGGCGATGACCGGCATAAACTCTAATCATCCGCTAATGTAATAGGGACTAATTTGGTGTAATATATCTTTAACGACACCTGCCTCCCTTTATTGGTATAAAAGGTGTTTCCACCGAATAAATTGATCTTGCATGCCCCCCCCATGCACCCAATCGGTGGTGTCTCTCCCCCCCAAGAATATGAGGTATGTCGCAAGACATATCTCATATTCGCTTTAAGGGTAGAATCAATGCATGCAGACCATTTATACTTTCGTTCCGTCTCCCGAACACCACTTTCCCGACCATCCCGAAGCGCCTGCCCGGCTGGAACTGCTTGAACTGGCAGCCAACCCCGCTGCCCAGCCGTTCCCCTTTTCGATAGCCCGGACGGCTGACGTGACACGTGTCCATCCTGCCAGCATGCTCGAACGATTGCAATCAGCTTGCATGGATGGGCCTGGGCTAATCGACCCGGCCCCAACGTATGTAACGGCCGAATCTTACGACGCTGCCATGCTGGCGGCAGGGGCCTCGCTTGCAGCCACTCGCGCCGTCGTGAGCGGACAGGCACGCAACGCCTTTGCAATCGTCCGCCCACCGGGTCACCATGCCGAGCCGCTGCACCCAATGGGCTTTTGCCTGCTTAACAATGTCGCTATCGCCGCACAGGATGCCCTGGCTGACGGCCTGGAACGGGTGATGGTGGTCGATTACGATGCGCATCACGGCAACGGCACCGAAAAGGCATTTTGGACTGAAGCCCGCGCGGGCTATTTTTCCACCCATCAGGAAAATATCTACCCGGGCAGCGGCAGCCTGCAGGGCGCACCGCACGCAAAGGGGCGTATCGCCGATTTTCCGCTGCCAGCACGCAGCGGCGACAAATGCTTTGTGCGCATCTTTGACGAGGTGCTTGCACCGCTGGTCAGAGCCTTCAAACCAGGCCTGCTGTTGGTCTCTGCTGGTTTTGATGCGCACTGGAGCGACCCGCTCACCTCGCTTGGGCTTTCCACCTCCGGGTATTACGCCATCTCGAAGAAGCTGGTTGACCTGGCGGATGAGCTGTGCAATGGCAGGATCGTATTTGTGCTGGAGGGTGGTTATGATCCCCGCAACGTGGCCAATGGCATCCAGGCCGTTTTTGCTGCGCTGAGCCACACCTCGCCTGGAACCAGCAGCCAACCGCTCAACCCCACCGACCCATCACCTTACCCCGAGCCGGATATCAGCAAACGAATCGAAGCCTTCAAAAACTGGCACAGTTTGCAGTAGCGCTGGCTCACTGGCTCTGGTTTCTCATTCTTTAAATAAAGCAGACAAGGCTGAAGCGGTTAGTTGCGCTCCAGCCTTGTGTGAAATTTGAGTTTGATCAACACTACGGATAAGTGAAGTTATTGTGGTTTTGCCCGTGGCAGCTCAACGTGCAAGACTTGGTGGTGAAATTAATGGCAGTCAGGCTGTTACGTCCACCCGTAAAGGTGACGTGGGCGGTGTTGAAGTTGACCAGGCGCTGGTTGGCGCTGCCGTGGCTGTCGTGACAATCGTAACAGGCAGCAAATTCATGGGTCTGGTGCAGACCATAATTTCGGTCATTGGCGCCGTCTACATAAGTAGCATACTGGTGACACTTGAAACACAGCTCACCGGTATTATGGATCGCATTGGTATTGTTATTGTCCGCAGTGATATAAGCAGCGGTTCCGGCCAAAATGTGCAGGTTCGGTGAGCCATGCGGACCAGTGGCAGCAGCGTTGGTGTGGCAATCCGAACAGTATACCCGGCTGGTAGGCGTCCAGGGTGCCACGAAGGTATTCGCCAGGACGGTGGTATTCCGGCCCGCGGCGGCTACCGGATGGAAACTGGCAGTGGCATTCCCGGTTGCCGGATTGAACTCACTGGCCAGATCACGGCTTTCGCTCAGTTGTGACGTGCTGGTCAGCTTGGCAAGCCCGGTCGGTGCGTAAGTGGGCAGGTTGGTGTAACTGGAATGGCACTTGAAACATACCTGGTACTCATTGACAGCCTGTGAAAGGAAGTTGAAACCCGTCGGTGCGCCGCCTGTCGCAGGCCAAATTGGGTCGACGCCGGTTGCGCCACGCTGCGAGAGCTTGATGGCAGGCGCAGTGGCAGTGTTCGGATAGGCGTCGATATGCGCTTCATGACAGTCACCGCACTCGACATGCCGGCTGGGTCCAGCTGCAAAGCTGCTGCCAAAGATTTCCTTGCCGTGATTCAGCCCGGTATCCACACTGACATTGTGCTCGTAGATACTCGTGGCAGTATTGGTAGTAATGGGATACGAGAATGAGGTCTCGATCGGGCGTCCGGGCCCGGCAGCGCCGTGGCAGCCAAAGCAGAAGCGTTCCTCCTGCAGCATCGCGTCCGGCGCAGTCTGTGCGGTCATATTCCAGGGCGCCAGCAGCTTGAGCTTGTTTGAACCATGCCCGCTGTCGTGACAATCGATACAGGTGCCTTTAAAGCTTCCCACCAGCAAATTATGCCGCGCAGAAGCCCACAGGCTGCTGATGGAAGGCACGACCTTTTTATCACTGAACGGCGTGGTGTTTCCGGCGCGTCCATTGGCGTCGTGGCAGGACGTGCAGAAGTTCTCAAAATCAGCCGGGTCATCAGTGGAGTTAATCACTGGGCTGAGAGTGTAAACCGTGGCGGGCGTATCCACATTGAACAGACGCACACTGCCAGATTTATGCTGGGTCATTTCGTGGCAGACCTGACAGTCGGCATCCGTCACGGCATCACTGCCGGTGATGTGATGCGAGCTGCGCGTGAAGTCACCACCGCTCGCGCCCACGATCTGCCGGCGTCCACCCGGCGGGACGTTATCGCCATTATCCTGGGGCTGGGAGTGGCAGGCGCGGCAGCCAGTCATAAACCCATCACGCGTGGAAGCGTTGGCATCCAGGCTGTGTGGGTGGCAGTTAATACAGTTCAGCCCGCGATAATCCGCCCCAGAAAAATGAATACCACCATTGTGCAGCGCCATCGGGTAGCCCGGGTTGCTGCTGTTGGAATGGCAGGTAACGCACAGATCATCGCTGTTGGCAGCTGCGCCTCCATCCAGAGGCGCCGGTCCATCAATCTCATCAAATGAATTCGCGCCGGTGGTGCTCGTGAAAGTTACATCGGCCTTGAGCAGCGGGCTGATGGTGATGCGCACGCCAGAATAAGCGTCATCCGTGCTTATGCCAGGATTATCAGGAACGCGAATAGCAGAAAGATTTGTACCACCATGCGGGTCATGACACTGCACGCACAACAGTTCAAATTGGGCCGGTTCCACGCGCGAAACAGAGTTACCCGGCCAATCGATATTGGAATGAGTCGAAACCGTTGGCGCGCCGTCGCTGCCAGTGCTGTGGCAGCTCATGCAGAAAGTATTCGAAGCCAGCGGCGACTGGTTGGAATTCAGGAGCGAGCCGCTCTGCCCGGTATGCGGCAGGTGGCAAATGGCGCACTTATCGGTTGTGCTTGTAAAGTTATAATGCGGGTTATCAAAGGAAAGCACGGTAAGCGTAATACTGGCCTGTGCTGTGCGCCCGTAGACATCCGTGACGCTGGCCGTGATGGTATGCATACCTGGGCTGAGCGAGCTAGTCGCAAAGCTGGCCCCACTGCCAATCGTACCGTCCAGGCTGGAGGTCCACTGCAAACTTCCGCTGATATTGCCGTTGGTGGGGACAATCGCAGAACCCATCAACATGATGATGGTGTTCTGGTTGACAGTGGAACCGTTCAACGGAGTGATGATGCTGACCACCGGCAGTTGTGAACTAAAGGTGGATATAACCTGGGCAGCCGCGCTAATAATACTGGGCGATATTGCCATCACGCGCCAGGTATAGGTGGTGCCGGGAGTAAGCCCACTGGCGTTATAGGTAACGATATTCGCAGCGGTCTGAGTCACCAGGTTGTAGGTCAGACCATCCGTGGAGTTGTAGATCAGGAAACCAGTTTCGTTGGATGAGTTATCTGTCCAATTCAGCGTTAAAGATGTATTTTGAAGATTGCTAATACTCAGGCCGCCTGGAGCATTGAGGACTGGAGCCGAGCTCTGAGCGCCTTCGTTGACCGCCTGTACACGCCAATAAAGGTTGCTTCCCGCAGCCAGGCCGCTGACGGCATAGGCTGTGGCATCGACCGCAGCGCCGGCCACAAAATTCCAATTAACACCGTCGGGTGAGTCGTAAACGGCATACCCGGTTTCATTGGTGGCGTTATCCTGCCAGGTCAGGTTAAGAGTCGTGCCAGTGATGGTGTTCACGTTCAAAGCGGTCACTGCGGCAGGAACCGGCAGCGGGGTGAAATTCCACTGCTGCCCACTGACAGGTCGCGTGGCAAGGCTGGCCAGCTCGGGGGTGGTAAGGGTCGGGCAGGTCGCAGCCGCGGCTGGGATGCTTTGCATGGAGCGGTAGACACCCGAGTTGAAACCGGTCAGACCAATCGAAGCACTGCCAGTGGCGGGATCGGTACTGAGGGCGGGGAGGCCATACATAAAACGAACCACGCCTGTGTTCTCAAACAACACCACGCGGAAGTTGATATTGGGAGTGGTGTTACTCCAGGTCCAGTTCCACCATTCAATGGTGAATATACGGTTGGGGGTCGTGCCGGAGGTGGTATAACGCGCGGTGCCGCCCGTACCATTCAAGTCATCCCACAGTGGAGCGATGATCGGTCGGGCAGTTCCACCGGTGGTGTCCAAACTATTGATGGCGTAATTGTTTGCGCCCGGGCTGCTGAGTGAGATCCAGCCGTTGGAACTGGCATATACCTGGGTATAACGTGTGCCCATATACCAGAAATCGAAACCGATATTGAGCGCGCCAGAAACCGCATTATCCGCCTGGATGGCGGCAATATTCGTACCATTGAGCTCGGTGGTGTAAGCAGCCGCTGAGCAGGTCAGGCTGTAATTGGCGAGGTTGGCATTGGCTGCATCGGCAGCCATTATATAGATAGTGTCAGGGATCAAACCAGCGTCTGGGGTGGCAGTTTCGGTGGGGGGCAGCGCAGTGATACGCGGCGTGGGTGTTACCAGGCCGGTCGATGTGTAAGAGAGTGCATCATAAGCGCGCGGCAAGCCATAGCCAAAGTTATCGTCACGCCCGGCCTGACCCAGGTCACGGGCCGTATTGACCAACGCCGCGCGAATTTTGTCGGGGCTGTCGAACTGCGGCTGGCTGGCAAGCAGGGCTGCAATACCCGTCACCTGTGCCGCCGACATGGAGGAACCGCTCATCAAACCATAAACGCCGCCAGGCATCGTCGACTGGATGCCCACCCCAGGAGCGGCAAGCTCAACATACGAGCCATAAGAAGCAAAGGAAGCCTGATCAAAATTAAGATCGAGCCCCGCAACGGCAATGACATGCGGGTTGGCGGCCGGGTACAGGCTGATGCTGCTGGACCGGTTACCAGCCGCGGCGATCACGGTCACGTTATGAGCATAGGCATAGTCAGTGGCAGCCAGAAGCGCTGCGCTGTTTTGCTCACCGCCGAGACCCAGGTTGATAATCTTTGCACCGTGATCAACTGCATACACAATCGCCTCAGCCACCTGGGCAGACGAACCCTTGCCAGTATCATCCAATGCCTTGAGCACCATCAGACTGGAGGCAGGGGCAATACCAGCAATGCCCTGGCTGTTATCCATGCGGGCTGCGATCAGGCCGGCAGCGTGGGTGCCGTGGCCATGCAAATCTGAAACATCAGAACTGCTGGTCAGGAAGTTCCAACCCTGCCCATTGTCAACATAGCCATCGCCATCGTCATCCACACCATTGGAGCGTTTATCCTTGCCATTCGCATCAGTGCCGGTTTCTCCGGGATTGACCCACAGGCTGGCAGACAGTTCCGGGTGGGTCATGTCTACGCCGGTATCAATGATGGCGACCAGACTGTTTTCACCGTGGGTAACATCCCAGGCTTGCGGGATTTGCATATCAGCGTAATAGGTTTGGCTGACAAAATCCGGGTCATTCGGTGCATAGAATGCCTGCATGACGGAGTCTGGCTCGGCATATGCCACCATCAGGTTATTTTGTAAATCCTGCAACAGTTGGGGGGCCTGCCTGGCAGAAACACTGATAATGGTTAGACCCAATTGGCTAATTTCAGATTCGATCCGCGCGCCAGCGTTCTTAATGATCAGATCGGAGATGAGCGCAGGCACCAGGCTGCCAAACTTGACCAGCAGGCGGGTCTGGCTGTTGGTTTGCGGTTCGCTGGTCGGGATTTCAGGGATGGCAGTCGGTGTGGCAGTGGCGGGCTCAGACGTGGGGACCACAGGGGTCTCGCTCGGGGGGACAGCCGTGAGAGTCGCTGTGCTGGCTGCGATAGTGCCGGTACTAGCAAGGCTGGGCGTCTCACTCGGGGTGGCGGCAATGTTGTCTGGTGTGCTGGTGGCAAAAACATCACTGGCAACGGGAGTCGCGCTCAAGGTGGGCAGAACCGTCAGCGTCATGGTCGCCGGGATGGCTGTACTGGTGGATTCAGGCGTCCCGCTCACCAGAGTTTCGCTCTGGGTGGGCTGGATGAGCGCTGTAGACTGCGGAGTCTGGCTGGGCATGGATGTGGCTGTCGATACCGCAGTGGGGCTGTTGGTTGGGGTAACAAACTGGCCGGGGTAGTCGATCTGCAAATAATAATACACCAGGGCACTGGCACGGCTTTCATCCTTAGCTGCGTTTGCCAGGGCCGTTGGATCAGCCGTTTGCACGTGGGTGACCGTTTCAATGTAATCGACGGTGGAATGACAGGCCGGATCAAACTGCGCGGCAACTTCCTTCCAGGTGGCATTGCTGCTGAGGGCGCGCGCGCGCGCCAGGGCGTTGGTGAGACAACCCGGACCGGCATTGTAGCCGGCCAGTGCAAAGCGCCACAGCATGTTCTGCCCAGGAGATGATTTTCCCAGGTTATCCGTCAACCATTTGGCATGAGTGTAATTAGCGCGCAGCACCTCAGCAATGGTGTTGATACTGCGCCGCGCAACTTGCAAACTTAAACCGCCGCGGCAATTGGAGCAGTCGGTGTTCAACTGCTGCATGACCATGCCACGCAAGGCTGCCTGTTGATCGACGGGCATAAACACGAAGGGTTTTTTGCAAGTATCCGGGCCAAAGACCGCCGGACAGATACCGGCTTCGTAGGCCGGGTTCCAGCGCAGCAGGGTATCCGCGCCCATCTCGGTCACGTGGCCCAGGCCCATTTCGGAATAACCATAAACTGTCGGACGGCTGGTCGGCCAAAACTGGGTTTCCTGCGCCAGCACGTTCTTGAGCAGGAAAGGCGGCACACCGCTCCGGTTGGATGCGTCAAGAATGGCCCTGTCGAACTGGTTTTGCCAGACAATCACGGCTGGTCGGGCTGCAATTTCACCGCATGGATTGGCGGCCCCATTTTTCAACAGCCCGTTATTCGGGCAGCCGCTGGCGTCCACCAATCCATTCAGGATCAATTTTCCGGCCAACAGTACCAGCGAGCGGTCTGAAGCCAGGGCTGAGGCGTTGGTGGGGAAAGAAAGCCAACCGTAATCCACCCCAGAGCCAGCTTCAGGTGTGGGAGCAGCCTGGGCCAATAAACCTCCGGCCTGAACCGGAAGGGTAAATACAGTTTGGAAAACGAAAAAAGCCATCAAACTGAGGTTGATGGTAAGAATAATGAAACCCTTTAGCGAGCTGATTGGACGTTTCAAGCATTCACCAGCAGTGCAAAGATGCGTGCTTTCAGACCTTGAATACGGACAAGCCGGAAGATCTTAAGCACAAAGGGTGTTAAAAAAGAACCAGAAATTCTTCCCCTGCCGTGCAGGAAGCGAGACCATGTACTGGAAGGGGGAAGAGCGGCGCAAACCCAACCGCTCCACCCCTTCTTGTGTTTATTTGTTATGACAGCTCTGGCAAACGCCGCGGTTGTCAACACGCAGTAAAGCGCTGTCGCCAGCAAGACTTGCGCTGTTCGCCAGCGCGGTCATTGCAGCGGATGATCCGTGTGCCACATGGCATGAAGTACAGGCCAGGCCATTAGGCGCGAGAACGGATGCAGCAGCATTGGTGGTATGCCGGTACATGAAGACCGCATCACCAGAGTTTGTGCTGCCGGAACCCGTAACGGTCAGGTTGCGGGTGTGACACTGCGAACACCAGTTGGTCAGCCCGGTCGATTGGGCGGCAGCATAGGTCTGGGTGAAGTAGTTCCCAGTATTGGATGCGATGGAGTAAGTCTTGGCAACCTGGTCAGGGATCTCAACAGACGCGGTCAATGTCACGCCGGTGGGCTGTCCACGCAAGATACGATAGGTAGCGGTTTTTCCGGTACCTGTCTTGCCGTGCGGGTCATGACAGTTCATACAGCTCAGAGCAGTGCTAGCCTGACCGTTGTTGACCGTGGCGCTGATGGGACCATAAGACCAGACAGTTCCGGTTGTGCCAGTATAGATGTGCGATGATGTTGTAGTGACAGAACCAACCGTGGTATCCAGGTTCGTATCCATCAAAGCAGCGCCAAAACCACCTGCCAGCAAACCGCGCCCTGGAACACCTTCGACAGGAGATTCGGTCGTAAGGTCACGCGCAGTATAGACACCGTCAATGACGTTGGTATCCGCACCTGTGCCGGTTTGGCCGTGACAGGCAGTACAAATCAAGTATCCAGCGCCGGTTAACAGCTTGGGGCCAGTTGCGGTATGGGTACGGTGACAGCTGGCACAGGCATCCGTCGTCAGCGTAAATCCGCCGTGCGGGCCATTGTCAGCCAGGGCTGTGCCGGTGACGAGCAGCGTCAATGTAAAGACCAGCACAAGGGTGAAAAGCATTTTTTTCATGGTTCATTCTCCTTCAAAACATATTCGCGCGCGCTAAAACGGAAGATTCCTTTTTTATTCTT
This sequence comes from uncultured Anaerolineae bacterium, assembly GCA_903846015.1. Taxonomy (GTDB): domain Bacteria; phylum Chloroflexota; class Anaerolineae; order Anaerolineales; family Villigracilaceae; genus UBA5195. The sequence goes on from CAIMZS010000360.1 coordinate 37,622, forward strand.
CAATAATCAGTCACCTCCTTTGATTAATACGGTTTAATAAGACCA
>CAIMZS010000361.1 GCA_903846015.1 uncultured Anaerolineae bacterium
GTGGAATTCACCAGCGGCTGCCCGAATTCAGTTTGGGCAGCGTAATAGCGATCAAAGTGGATCGGGTTAGTGTTATTGGTAATCAGCGTGAACCAGGTGTTATCTGCCGTGTTGATCGTACGGCCCAATTCATGCTGAATTACCATCCCCTTTTCAAAATCCTCAAAACAACGTCCAGCAGGTGCAGTCATAATTTTCTCATACCCTTTCTACTAAATACCTTTGCGTTCTTTGTGCGGTTCAGATTTGTAGGGACGCAGCGCTGCTGCGTCCGCGAAAGTCCCGGTTCCCGCACGATGCGAAAATCTGCGGTTCAGACACAAGGCATCCGCGTCCAAAAAGTTTTATCACGGTAATTCACAGAGAACCCAAAGATCAAAATGAGCGCGGCATACCCAGGACGTGCTCTCCCAAAAATGACAGGATCAAATTGGTCGAGATGGGCGCCACCTGATACAGTTTTGTCTCACGGAATTTCCGTTCGATATCATATTCCACCGCAAACCCATAGCCCCCATGAGTTTGCATGCACACATTGGCGGCTTCCCAGGAGGCATCCGCAGCCAACAACTTGGCCATATTAGCTTCTGCCCCACAGGCCTTACCTTCATCAAATAATCTGGCGGCTTCATACCGCATCAAATCGGCAGCGCGGACATGCGCATAAGCCTGGGCGATCGGAAACTGGATGCCCTGGTTTTGCCCGATGGGACGATCGAAGACAATGCGCTCATTGGCGTAATTCCGGGCTTTTTCGATAAACCAATAACCATCGCCAATACATTCAGCCCCGATCAAAATACGCTCCGCATTCATTCCATCCAGAATGTAATGAAAGCCCCTGCCCTCCTCACCGATCAGGTTTTCGGCGGGCACTTCGAAATCGTCGAAAAACAATTCGCTGGTTTCGTGGTTAACCATATTTCTGATCGGGCGCTCGGTTAATCCTCTTTTGGCATGATCCTTCAATTCCACCAGGAAGATCGAGAGCCCATCGGTTTTCTTTTTCACATCTGCGAGCGGGGTTGTGCGCGCCAACAGTAGCATCAGGTCAGAATGGGGCACGCGCGAGATAAACACCTTTTGCCCGTTAACAACATACCGGTCGCCTTTTTTCTCAGCAAAGGTCTTGGTTTTGGTTGTGTCGGTGCCAGTGTTCGGTTCAGTTACCGCAAACGACTGCAGGCTCAACCTGCCCGCCGCGATCTCAGGCAGGTATTTGTTCTTCTGTTCTTTGGAACCATGCCGCAGCAAGGCGCCCATGATATACATTTGAGCATGGCACGCGCCTGAATTGGCCCCGGAACGGTTAATCTCCTCCAAAATTACAGAGGCCTCCGTCAAACTGGCGCCGCCGCCGCCATACTCCTCCGGGATCAGCGCAGAAAGCCATCCAGCCTTCGACAAAGCCTGCACAAACTCATCCGGATAGCCGGAATCCTTTTCAACTTTGTGCCAATACGCGCTTTGAAACGACGCGCATAGATCGCGCACAGCCATGCGGATTTCCTTGTGTTCCTGGTCACGCGGATTAATCTCTTTCATTTTTTTTATCTCCCTTCAGCGATCTGAGTCAAACCATTAAATGCTTGCGCCATATCCGCGCAGTCAACCAGGTTGCGAACCATTTCAATGCCAGCTTCTGCCAACCGCTGGCTGTAACGCGGCACAACCAGGCTGCGGAATTTATCTTCCAATACCTGGGTGGAAACAGGATTTTCGGGGTTGCCGCGCGGGAAAGAAGCGGATAAATTCACCACCCTGCCATCCACGGACGTAAAGCGCATCCGCGTGCCCCATTCTGCCGGATATTTTTCGGTGATGTCTGCTGCCAGGCTTATGCGGATGCGCGGGAGCACAGCGGCAATTTTTTCATCGCGCAGCCCGGATTGATCGAATCGCCCGGCTGAGAATTGTTCCAACCCCACCCAGCCTTCCAATAATCCGGCGGCGGCGCAGTAAGCCAGGCTGAACTTGGCCTGAAAGGCGGTGACCGGGTGCATGTTTTTCACAATTTCATAACCGGTGGCATAGGTTTCAATTTCCAATGACTTCAACTGCTCCAGGGCTTCATCGGCAGTCCACCCTTGCCCGGCCCGAAAATCCAGCGCAGTATCAATCGCGCTGTGAGTATGCCCACAACACGAATACAGTTTGTAACAGTTTTCGAGCATCTTCCACTGGTGCCCCAACCCGTCCGTGATCCGACTTTCGTCAAAAGATTCGGACGTAGCCCGAAAAAAACCGCGCTCGCCTTCCAGGATGCGTGTGGCTCCCGTGAACCCGCGCAGCGCCAGGTCTGCCGCCAACACCCCGTTGAAGGCAGCCTTGCCAGGGTGCAGATGTTTGCTCATTGCGCCATCGCTGTTAAACTCCCACAGCCCGCTGGCCTGGGTGCCGGCACTCCCCAGCGCATCCAACATTTGTGGGCCGTCAAGACCCAGCAGCGAACCCGCCGCCGCCGCGGCCCCAAAGGTGGCGGCAGTACCGGTCGGGTGCCAGTACTTGTAATGGCTGGGGTTGACCGCCTCGCCTACCCGCAGGGCCGCCTCGTAACCAAGCACGACCGCCAGTAAAAACGACTTCCCGTCAGCGTGCAAACGTTCTGCCACTGCCAGCGCTGCCGGAATAATGGGCGCAGCCGGGTGCAGCGTGGAACCCTTGTGAACATCGTCCAGTTCCAGTATGTGTGATGAGACTCCGTTGGCCAATGCCGCGTTTGCGGCGGCGGAGCGGCCGCCCCCAAACACACTGGCTTCGTCCGATTTTCCCAATGTGGACACCACCGCCTGCGCCATTCGAGCGGGCGGTTCCAAAGCTCCAGCCAGCGCCGACCCAAGCCAGTCCAAAACAGCTCGCTTTGTCTCGACAATTACCTCGGCAGGCAGGTGATCATATTTGGTTTTGGATAAATGATGTGCCAACAATTGGCTGACGGATGATTTGGATTCCATGATGATTGCTATCCTGAAATGATAAGAAGATTTGGTTCAAATCCTGGTTGACTTACAAACACACAGCCGGTATACTGGTAGTATACCGGCTGCCCCCTTTGAAGTCAAGGCATCATTGTCATTGCAGAGGAGCGTGATCTCCGCGACGTGCTCGAGGTAGACCCCTGTTCCTGTGGGGCATCTGCGGTTTACCGGCACCGTTCCCTGGCTTTTGCGCCACCCGATTAAACGGAGATTGCCACAACCGGCATAGAGCAAGTGCGCCGGTTTCGCAATGACTGGACTCTTAGCATCGAAAGGAAAAATCATGGCAACACCCACTCACCCTGAACGCGAGCCAGTGCCATTTCATAAAAAAGAGACCCAGGTCAGCTTAAACCAGAGGGCCTATGACGAGATTCGCCGCCGCATTCTGAGCGGTGAGTTGGGCGCAGACAGCCCACTCTCTGAACACCAGTTGGCGATGGAGCTTGAGCTTAGCCGCACCCCGGTGCGCGAAGCCATTAAGCGCCTCGAACACGAACGCCTGGTACTGTCCATTCCAAACCGCGGTACCTTTGTAGCCGAACTCAGCGCCAGAGACATTTCGGAAATTTACCATGTCCGTGAACAACTGGAAAGTTTTGCGGCGCGCATTTGTGCCGAGCGGCTGCCGGATGAAGGTATCCTGAAGATTGAGACAGAAATTATCCTCTCGAATAAACTGGCATCCGAGGGCCGCCATCTTGAGATCGTAGAGTCGGATGTCCGCCTGCACAAACACATCATCTTTTCGACCCAAAACAGCCGGTTAATCGATGTTCTGGCCACCCTGGATGACCAGATGCACCGGGTGCGCGCGCTGTTTCCGCAATCATCGCAGTGGTTGGAAGCCACCCTGGTGGAACATGCCAGCATTGCTGCCGCCATAAAGGCGCACGATGGCGCCGGGGCAGAAAACGCCATGCGAACCCATCTGCGCTCATCCCGAGAACATGCCATCCGGCAGTCCTATCCTATCGATTTTCTTTAACACCTGTTCAAAGGGCCAAGTGCGACCCCCTCCGGCCTTCGGCCACCTCCCCCATTTTCAA